>JAGPKJ010000099.1 GCA_018053995.1 Lachnospiraceae bacterium
TGCTTACTCTATACTGTATTTTTGTTTCAATTTTTTTTCATGGGTAAAATCAATCAGGATAAAAATAATTACGGACAAAAACACGAATAATCGTAATTGGTAGGTAGCTTCAGAAATCAGGATAAAAATAATTACGGACAAAAACACGAATAATCGTAATTGGTAGGTAACTTCAGAAATCAGGATAAAAATAATTACGGACAAAAACATGAATAATCGTAATTGGTAGGTAACCTCAGAAATCAGGATAAAAATAATTACGGACTTAAACAAGAATAATAGTAATTAGTAGGTAGCTTCAGAAATCAGGAAAAAAATTATTACGGACTTAAACAAGAATAATAGTAATTAGTAGGTAGCTTCAGAAATCAGGATAAAAATAATTACGGACAAAAACACGAATAATCGTAATTGGTAGGTAACTTCAGAAATCAGGATAAAAATAATTACGGACTTAAACAAGAATAATAGTAATTAGTAGGTAGCTTCAGAAATCAGGATAAAAATAATTACGGACTTAAACAAGAATAATAGATATTAGTAGGTAACTTCAGAAATCAGGATAAAAATTATTACGGACAAAAGCACGAATCATCATCATCAGTATGTAAAACACAGAAAGCAGATAAAATATATTACGTACATAAGCAAGAATAATCGACCTTAGCAGGTAAAACTCGAAAATTATGTAACTATCAGAGATTTAGAAGCCTCATATCATTTTACGTATTTTTTAACTGAATTAACACTGAACGTTCACATATTTCAACTAGCATTGCTATATAAACCTACGTAGTTATGATACAGAACGCATAACAGGAGAATAAAAAGTTAGATGTTGAATTCAGGAGTATAAAAAAGCAGTATTGAATTGGGGTACATACGCATCCAGCTACGCAATATGTATCCATCACAACTTATACAGGAGGTGTGTAATGCGGAGAAGATTTATCAGTAAGAATAAAGCAATAATACTTGCGGCGATGCTTGCGGCATCTATGGCAATGAATGGATGTGCTGGAACGTCAGCAATATCACAGTCGATAGAAGCATCTGAAAGCGGAACACAGGATAGTTCGAAGGTGAATATCCTAAGTCTGTCAGATACAGTTGTTTATGCGTATGTTGACAGCATTGATGGCAAAGAGCTGTCACTTACGCTAGGAAGCATGTCTGATGGCACAGATCAGATGCCTGGCGAACCTGGAGGAAGCGGACAGCCGGGCAATAATCAGTCAGGTGGTGGACAGCCGGGCGATAATCAGTCAGGTGGTGGACAGCCGGGCGATAATCAGTCAGGTGGTGGACAGCCAGGCGATGGGCAGCCGAGTGGTGGACAGCCAGGCGATGGGCAGCCGAGTGGTGGACAGCCAGGCGATGGGCAGACGAGTGGTAGCAGACCAAGCGATAAACCGTCTGGGGATAAACCTGGCGATGACGAATCTAAAAGTGGAAAACCTGATGATGATGCATCCAAAAATTCAAATGGAGAAAGCGATAAAAAAGATTCTGATTCAGACGTAGACGCTAACGAAAGCCAGCCTGCGGCAGGTGAAAGTAAATCCGCTAACGAAAGCCAGCCTGCGGCAGGTGAAAGTAAATCCGCTGACGAAAGCCAGCCTGCGGCAGATGAGAATAAATCGGCTAACGAAAGCCAGCCTGCGGCAGATGAAACTCAGGCAGATGAAACGCAGACAGATGAAACTCAACCAGATGAAACTCAGTCAGCAACGGCATCGGATAACGGAAATAACGAGTCAAAATCCGAAAGTTCAAGTGAAGTCTTTACAAAGGGAGACATGGCGGCAGTTCTTACGATATCTGATGAATCTGTCATAAGTCAGGAGAAGGATGGAGAAAAGACATCGGCATCATTCAGTGATATAGGCAAAGGTTCGATTATCGAGGTCACGATAGACGAGAATAGTAACATCACATCTATTGAGGTACTGGATGCTACGGTATCTGAAGCCAGCAATGACAATAGCGGCGGAACGTCTTCAAACGGTGGAACGGCGCAAGGCGGATCAGCACCGGGAGGCGGGCAGTCATCAGCACCTACGGATTATACTGCGGTGAAAACATATGAAAGTGATACTGATTCAGAAGGAGAAACAATAGATTCTACCGGAACGGATGAAAATGCTGCACTTGTTTCAGACGGAGCATCGGTAACATTTAATGGAGATACGATCACCAGAAGTTCTGATGAAAGTACAGGCGGCGATAGTTCAAGCTTCTACGGTGTGGGAGCGGCGCTTCTTGCTAAAGATGGTACGGCATATGTGAAAAACGGAACTATAACAACAGATGCTGCCGGCGGTGCGGGTGCATTTGCTTATGATCAGGGCACGGTATATATTGCCGGAACGAAGATTTCGACAGAAAAGGATACATCGGGTGGAATCCATGTTGCCGGTGGCGGAACGCTGTATGCATGGGATCTTGATGTGACTACACAGGGTGAGTCATCTGCAGCGATAAGATCTGACCGTGGCGGCGGGACGATGGTCGTAGACGGCGGATCATATACATCAAACGGGACAGGCTCTCCTGCAGTGTATTGCACGGCTGATATTACGGTCAACGACGCAAAGCTTGCAGCAAATGGATCGGAAGGCGTATGCATAGAGGGTCTTAACACACTCAGTCTATTTGATACAGACCTTACATCTAACATGAGCGATGACAGTCAGAATGATACGACATGGTCAGTCATTGTTTATCAGAGCATGTCGGGAGATTCTGAGGTTGGAAACGGAACGTATAATATGGTCGGCGGGTCTCTTATTTCCCAGAATGGAGGTCTTTTCTATACGACAAATACGGAATGCCACATGCTGGTCGATGATGTTGACATCGAGTCATCAGATGACTGCGAGTTCTTCCTTAGGTGTACGGGAAATAATAACCAGCGTGGATGGGGCACTACAGGCGCAAATGGCTCTGACTGCACATTTACCGGTATAAAGCAGGAAATGAATGGCGATGTTGTTTGGGACAGCATAAGCAATCTGAACCTTTATCTGACGGAAGGAAGTTCACTTAATGGCGCGGTCGTTGATGACGAATCGTGTGCGGGTGATGGCGGAGACGGAAGCTGTTCTGTCTACATAGATAAAGATTCGACTTGGACTGTGACGGGTGACAGTACTGTCACGAACCTGTATAATGCCGGGAAGATAACTGATGCAAACGGCAAGACGGTCAGCATCGTTGGAACGGATGGCAAGGAATATGTAAAGGGTAACAGCAGTTATACGATCACGGTGACATCATATTCAGAGAAAGCGGATATGTCTGGCGCGGACAGTGCACCAAGCTATTCAACATATGAAGTTACGGAACCGGATCAGATTAAGTGAAGAAATTGTATAGATGCAGGTACAGTAGTATTTATGCTGTGATACTGCGAATTGCCTTGCGAGCTTCTTGTCAACAATTAGGATTCACTGATTCGTAACATCATAGAAAATATTGATCTATGCAGGCGTACATGGGAACAGAGGCTTTGCCCTCAAAACCCCATGTACGTTTTTTTGTTGAGGCGGGAGTTGAAAACAGAAGCCGAAAGGGTTAAAATTTAGAGGCATTGGAAAATGTGCGATATACCAAATGAGAAAAATAGAAACAGAGGGAAGCAGCCAAGTTATGAGAGATAAACTGACACAGACAGACATAGACCGTATGAACGAGGAAATAAGATATCGCACGATGGAAGTGCGTAAGAAAGCGCTTGAGGATGTTAAGGAGACGCGGGCACAGGGCGACCTTAGTGAAAACTTTGAATATCATGCGGCAAAGAAATTCAAGAACGAAAATGAGAGTCGTATAAGATATCTGCAGAATATGGTAAAGACAGCGATACTTGTCTCGGATGATTCCAAGGAAGACGAACTGGGACTGGATAATACTGTCACGATAAAGTATGTTGACGATGGTTCCGAGGAGACTTATAAACTTGTGACGACAGTCAGGGCAAATTCTATCGATGGCCGTATCACAACTGAATCGCCGCTTGGAAAGGCAATCCTTCACCATAAGGTCGGGGATGTAGTTCATGTCAAGGTCAGTGACAGCATTGAATATGATGTAGAGATCACGAATATCGTAAAGACTACAGATGACGGAACTGACGAGATGGCGAAGTTTTAAGCAGGCAGCGAATCCTGTGAATGAGATATGAACCTGAAGTGGGCAGCAAATCCTGTGAGATGACTGAATTATGAGGAGAGATAATGAAATTACTTACGTTTACAGTACCGTGCTACAACTCAGAAGCTTATATGAGAAAGTGTGTTGATTCACTTCTTATAGGTGGAGAGGATGTGGAGATACTTATCGTTGATGATGGTTCGAAAGATGGCACGGCGCAGATCGCAGATGAATATGCTGCGAAATACCCGACTATAATCCGTGCGATACACAAAGAGAACGGAGGGCATGGCTCTGCGGTAAATACCGGGATCGCCAATGCGACAGGCTTGTTTTTCAAGGTAGTAGACAGTGATGACTGGGTAAATAACACCTCGTATTATAAGATACTTGATACACTTAGGGAACTTGCCGGCGGAAACCGGACGCTCGATGCTCTTATCAGTAATTTTGTCTATGAGAAAGAGGGACAGAAGCGTAAGGTAATGCGTTACAAACACGCACTTCCGCAGGGGGAACTGTTTACGTGGTCTGAGGTAAAGCATTTTCATAAGGGACAGTACATACTGATGCACTCTATTATTTTCCGTACAAAGCTTCTCAAAGAGTGCGGACTGAAACTTCCGGAACACACGTTTTACGTAGATAATCTTTATGTCTTTGAACCGCTTCCGTATGTGAAGAATATGTATTATCTTGACGAGAATTTCTATCGGTATTTTATAGGTCGTTCAGATCAGTCGGTAAATGAAAGCGTGATGATATCACGTGTTGATCAGCAGATAGCCGTAAATAAGGATATGGTCGATTTTTTTGTTGAGAATAAAAATAAGATATTCGTGAATGGCAAGCTCCACAGTTATATGTATAATTATCTTGAGATCATAACATGCGTATCTTCGATACTTCTTATTTGTTCCGGAACTGAGGAAAATCTTGCAAAGAAAACAGAACTTTGGAATTACATCAAGCAGAAGGATATTGCTTTGTTTTTCAAACTGAGATATGGCTTTCTTGGATTTTATATGAATCTGCCGGGAAAGGGCGGAAGGAAGATCTCTGTTGAGGGATATAAGGTCTGCCAGAGATTCTTTAAATTCAACTGAGATCAGATATTCAGATCTCTTGAGTTCTTTCATGTGCGGCTTTATGCAGCCTGTATGCGCTCTTGCATGCAGCAACGAAGTCGTAGCGGTAAACGATGACATACATTACAACTGACATCAGTATCGCGGAGATAACGTCGAAGAATGAGTGCTGCTTCAGGAACATTGTTGCAAGGATTATAAGCGTACTCAGTATCGTTGATGATGCGAGTACTATATGATGCTTCTTCAGTCTTTCATTTCGGTGAAGCGCAATGTTACATCCGATAGAGTTGAAGACATGGATACTTGGAAATATGTTGTTCGGAGTATCTGAAGCATAAAGTCCCGCAACCATCTGTGTGAATATATTGTTGCGCGGCATTACAGCAGGACGAAGATTCTGTCCGTTTGGCCATATAGTAGAAACTATGAGAAATACAGTCATGCCTGTGAAGAGAAATGCGCAGGCACGCAGATAGTCGGTCTTATTTTCCAGAAAAAGATATGCCATCACGATAAACACATAGAAAAACCATGCGAGATACGGGATGATGAAGTATTCGCAGAAAGGAATGTGGTCATCAATAGCTGAATGTATGATATGAACCTTAAGACCGGTATTAACCAGCTCAAGATAATGAAACCATGCAAAATAGATGAGTACATACGCAACCGCAGGGAGCACATAGCGTCCGTATTTCACCATAAAAATGTTTACTCTTTTTTTCATAATCTTCCTCTTCCGTCAATCGGAAAAAACTATAGCAGATAACAAATCTGATCATAATTATAATACAAATGATGTGGGTGTCAAAAGTGTTTATTTTGTTATGAGCACTCAGAAGCGGCAACACCACATTTGATATCAGCATCTTACAGAATTGTATCACGGATAATAAATAAGTAAAGCAAAGACATAGAATCTTCATAAAGGTATAGAATCTTAATAAAATCATAATGATATCATAAGCCATTAATATTTGCTTTTTTACGTCATGTCATTTATCATAGATAAGTAAGCATTTTGTATGAAGATTTCAAGATATCATTATAAAAATAACGAAGGGGTACGTGATGAAAAAAAGAAGAGAAATCATTACTGCAGTCCTTGCAGTATCAGTAGCAGTTACAATGATGGCGGGATGTGGCAAGAAAGATGCAGACGATACCGCAAAGACACCGACACTTAATGTTGAATCAGTCGCGAGTACACCTGCTGAGTCTTCTGCAGCAGAGACATCTACAGAGGCGGAGACTCTTTCGGGTGATATGTATAGGAGCGAATTGACAAATGAACCAATCAGTACGGATCTTAAAGATCAACGCCCTATAGCTGTTATGATCGATAATGAATCAACGGCGCTTCCACATTATGGAACAGCTGATGCAGATGTAGTCTATGAACTTATGAACAGTACATTGAACGGTCGCATCACAAGACTTATGTGTGTTGTTAAGGATTGGGAAAAGATTGAGCAGATGGGTAGCATCAGAAGTACGAGACCTACGAATATCCCGCTTGCATCAGAATGGAATGCTGTTCTGTGTCATGACGGTGGACCTTTCTATATCGATGACTATCTTTCAAGAGATTATGCGGCACATTTCAGCGGAACGTTTTCACGTGTGAATAACGGAAAATCACGTGAGTTCACTGAATATATCGTGACAGGTGATCTTGATAAGAACTTTAAGAGTTCAAAGTATTCTACTACATATAACGATTATTATCCGGGTGCGCATTATCAGTTTGCAGATGATGAAGTCGATCTTTCAAAGTCATATGATAACAGTTCAGAAGCAACTGATATAACGCTTCCTTTCAAACATAACAAGTCAGCGCTCAAATATAATGAGGATACGCAGACTTATGATTATTATGAATATGGCAAGGCACACAAGGACGGCGGAACGGATAAGCAGCTCACGTTCAAGAATGTACTTATTCAGGACTGCTCATTCAGCCAGCTTGATGAAAATGGATATCTTGTATATAACTATCTTGATGAATCTGAAAAAGGATATTACTGCACAAACGGAAAATGCGTCAAAGTCACATGGACAAAGAAGAGTGATACAGACCCGACAAGGTATTATGACGGGTCAGGAAAAGAGATAAAGATCAATACCGGAAAGACATATGTAACACTCATTCCGGAGGATTCATGGGACGATGTTTCATTCAATTGATATAAAGTGTTATTTTATATTTCTTTTATGGCGGGAAGCATTGCTTTCCGCCATATTTTTGTGGTAAAATGTTTTCTGTCGGTAAGAAGGGGTCATGATGTCAAAAGACGCGGATATAACTGCACACAGGAAGCGTATTGAACGCCTGAAAAAGATGATCCTTTGCCTGACAGCTCTTTGTATCATCATTCCGATAG
>JAGPKJ010000024.1 GCA_018053995.1 Lachnospiraceae bacterium
GAACGGGAATGAACCCTTGAAGTTCTCTATCAGGATACCAATGAATCTCTCCATTGAACCGAATATAGCACGGTGTATCATAACCGGCTGCTTGAGTGAGCCATCTGGTGCTACATATTTAAGCTCGAAGTTGAGCGGAAGCTGGAAGTCGAGCTGTATCGTGCCCATCTGCCATTCACGACCTATGCAGTCTTTCATTTTCAGATCGATCTTAGGACCGTAGAATGCGCCGTCACCTTCATTTATCTCATAACCGCCCTCACCGTATTTCTTGTTGAGGATGTTCTTAAGAGATGCTTCGGCTTTATTCCAAGATTCGATATCACCCATGAAATCATCAGGTCTTGTTGAAAGTTCGGCTGTATATGTAAGTCCGAATGTTCCATATATCTGTCCTGCTATATCCATGATATCGCTGATCTCGTCCTCAATCTGATCTTCTGCAAGAAGGGTATGATCATCATCCTGACGGAACATCTGAACACGGAACAGTCCATTAAGTTCGCCAGACTTTTCCTTACGATGAATGACATCTGTCTCACTGTAGCGCAGCGGAAGATCTTTATATGAATGAGGCTTTCTCTTATATACCATGATCGCGTTAGGACAGTTCATCGGCTTTGCGGCAAATACATCTTCACCTTCTGTCGTTCCGTCTTCCCCAGGGATTATGAACATATTATTCTGATAATGTGCCCAGTGACCGCTTGTCTCCCAAAGCTTCTTGTTATTGATGACAGGAGCAGATATTTCCTGATAACCATGATCCTCGTGAATATCTCTCCAGAAATCAAGCAGCGCATTGAAAAGTTTCCAGCCACGTGGAAGCCAATAAGGCATTCCGGGAGCCGTTGAATCGAACATGAACAGGTCGAGCTGATTGCCAAGCTTTTTATGATCTCTTTCCATTGCCTCTTTAACAAGAGCAAGATGCTGCTTAAGTTCATCCTTACTCGGGAACGCATATACATATATACGCTGCATCTGATCACGGTGTTCGTCACCTCTCCAGTATGAACCTGATGTAGATTTGATCTGGAATGCCGTAGAAAGAAGCTCCTGTGAATTCTCCACGTGAGGTCCGCGGCAGAGATCAACATAATCATCGCCGGTATAGTAGATCGATATTGTCTCATTCTCCGGAAGATCCTGAATAAGTTCTGTCTTAAACTTCTGTGTCTTAAATATCTCAAGTGCTTCAGCGCGTGATACTTCCTTGCGCGTCCATACTTCCTTGCGCTTTAAGATCTCATGCATCTTTGCTTCGATTGTCTTGAAATCATCGTTTGTTATTGTGCGCGGAAGAACGAAATCGTAATAAAAACCGTTCTCGATCTGCGGTCCGATCGCATACTGTACATTTTCCTTACCAAATATCTCTATCACAGCCTTTGCAAGGATGTGAGAAAGAGAGTGACGGTAAACTTTAAGAAACTCTTCTTTTTCCATTTTCATTTACTCCTTCTGCCGCATTTTACGGCTAAAAAAGCCCCTGGATTCCAAAATATGTGTGAGCCTCAAGTCCCTTGCCGTTAGGCTTCAGGTCAAGAAGTTTTGACATATTTCAAAATTCCAGGGGCGCTATGCTTTATCTGCGCGGTTCCACCCTGATTTGTACGCATATAGCGTACATCTCATTACGATTATAACGGAATCACCGGACCGGATTGGGGCCGCTCGGAGTCAGTTTTCGAATCGCTTCCGATAAAGACGCTCACATCACGATTTCTTTCACTATTGCAATCACACAGTTTTACTGATACTGCTGCGATTCATTGTGTCAGATAACCGGCATCTCTCGCTGATATCTTCTGTCAACCTACTCGTCTCGTCAACGCATTGTCATAACCCGTATCTTAGACTAAAGGCGCAGAATTGTAAAGGGGAAATCTTTTCGCATTTATGAAAGCTGTTTTATACCGAAAGATACTGATGCACTATATTATCTGTCAGATTAGCCATACTTCCGGCAGCAACGACCTTTCCTTTCTGGATGATCACAAATCTGTCAGCCAGACGCTTGGCGAACTTCAGATTCTGTTCAACAACACCGATCGTTATCCCTGTCTCATCGGCTATTTTCTTTAATGTTTCAGCCACCTCTGCAACAACATTAGGCTGGATTCCCTCTGTCGGCTCGTCAAGCAGCATCATCTTGGGCTGTCCCATAAGACAGCGTGCGATCGCAAGCTGCTGCTGCAGTCCTCCTGACAAAACTCCTCCGTTCCGTTTCATATGAACATTAAGTGCCGGGAAATATCCAAGAACCCATTTTTTGCGTGACTCGACATCAACATCTTTATGACCCATCGCCCCAAGTTCCATATTTTCTTCAACCGTCAGAAATGGGATTATCTCTCGACCCTGCGGCACATATCCAAGTCCGGCCTGTGATCTTCGAAAAGTCTTCATATCTGTTATATCCTTATCATCAAATATGATCTTTCCTTCAGAAACTGGAAGTAAACCCATTATACTTTTTAAAAACGTCGTCTTTCCGACACCGTTTCTTCCCAATATCGCTATTTTCTCACCTTTGTCTATCTTGACTGACATTCCGTTGATCACACGGCTTTTGCCGTAGCTTACATATACATCACTGGCTTCAAACATGATTGCCACCTCATTCTTCTTTAAGATATACTGCAACTACCTCCGGATTTTTCTGTATCTCATCCATCGTCCCTTCGGCCAGCACTTCGCCGTAATTAAGTACAGTGACATACTCCGCGACCTGTCTTACAAAGTCCATATCATGTTCCACAACTATAAGGGTATGGCTGCCCTTCATCTTCTTGATCATCTCGCCCGTCTTGTATGTTTCCATGGCAGTCATTCCTGCGGTCGGCTCGTCTAAAATAATCAGCTGCGGATCCTGCGCAATCACCATACCAATCTCCAGCCACTGACGCTGCCCGTGCGAAAGATCGCCCGCATATGAGTCCGCATAATCCGTAAGATCAACCTGTGCAAGTATATCTTCCACTTTGTCATCAAAATCTTTACTTTTTCTGAAAAAGACACATCTTGTCAAAGAATTGTATCCTGAATAAGCTATCTCTATATTCTCTCTCACGGTCATATTATCAAACACATTCGGCCCTTGGAATTTTCTGCCTATATGATATTTCCCTGTTATCTCAGTAGTAGGTTTCCCCGTTATATCGACTCCGTCAAACAGCACTCTTCCGGATGTAGGTCTTGTCTTTCCAGTGACAAGATCCATAAATGTAGTCTTCCCTGCCCCGTTAGGCCCGATTATCACACGAAGTTCTCCATCGTAGATTTTCATGTTCACATCGGTCAGCGCCTGAAAACCGCTGAACTCAACTGAAAGATTATCAACTTCAAGAAGCACTTTCCTGTTCTCTTTCATAATTATCTGCCTCTTTTTCAAATAATATCTTTTTCCGTTTGCTGTCCATGTTTTTCTGCTGCGCACTGATAAGCTCGCCAACAATTCCCTTTGGTATCACAAAAACGATGACAAGGATTATGATTCCTAGAACAAGTCTCCAGTATTGCGCAAAGTCAGTAGATATCCCTGAAAAAGCACTGTTTAGCACTGTCTCTGCTACCTGAAGCACTAATGTTCCGACCATCGCGCCAGTAAGACTGCCACGACCTCCAACAGCCACCCAAACCAGAACGAGCGTTGCCAGATCGATCCCGACAGCAGAAGAATTAATGCTCCCCTGAGTTCTGACATACAGCATTCCGGCAAAACCTGCCATCATTCCAGAAATCGTATATATGAGCATCTTGAACCAGCTCGCCTTATATCCGAAAAACGTCAGCCTTGCTTCGTTCTCTCTTACTGCCTGCAGAACTTTTCCAAGTCTTGAATTCACTATCAGAAGACATATAAGATATGCGGCAATCATGAAAATAAAAACGACATAGTAAAACGCTGTATCATCCATATGCGAATCCATATTATTTGAGATTATCGTGTTTGATGTCACTGATATTCCGCTGTTGCCGTGTGTCCATGTGCTCTGATTGATTACAAATAATTCCGCCACTCCCGACATTGCTAATGTTATAAGAGAAAAGAAAACCCCTTTAATTCTGCCTGAAAACATGAAAAAGCCTATCAGAAATGATATGATTCCCGGAACTATTATCGCCAGCAGGAACGCTCCGACAGGTGATGACAATGGTGCCAGGAACCACGGCAGAGAGTCAAATGTCATCCAGTCAGCTTTATTTGCATAAGCACATCCGATACCGATCATGTATCCGCCTGCTCCGAACAGTAAACTGTGTCCCATGCTCATAAGCCCTGTATATCCCCAGAGCAGATCAAGTGATAATGCAAAGATCATATATGACATGATTCCTGTCATGATGTAGACCCAGTATTTCCCTGATAGCATCGGAAAGATTAGAAGAAATAGAAAAAGTCCCATATCTATATACCTATTAACCGGCAATGTACGCATCCTGTCTTTAATATCGATTTTATTCAATTTCCTCATCTCCTTTCCTTTACCGAAAACAGCCCTTCGGGTTTAAGTCTCACAACAAGTATCACGAAGATCAGTACAACGATCTGCGCTGTCACACTGTCAAAGAAACCGCTTATAAGTGAAACTGATTCCTGAATTATAAATGATGATGCGATCGTTCCTGCAAATGATGAGACACCGCCCATTACAACATTCATAAACGTATTTGTAAGCCAGCTGTCTCCAAGTGAATACGTGACAGTTGACAGCGGGGCTATGGCTGCTCCGGCCAGCCCCGCAAGTCCCATGCCATGAGAAAAAGTGATCGTATCAACTTTCTGAGTGTCTATTCCAAGACATTCTGTCATCCCGCGATTCTGAGTTGTTGATCTTATCTTACGTCCCATTGATGTTTTGTTGATAAAAAGTACAGTTGCTGCAAGCGCACAGATCGCAATCACACATATGATCAGCCGATATGCCTCTATATGAAATGGTCCGAATTCAAGCACCTGCTTTATCGGATATGATACCTGCCTGTATTCCTTCCCGAACAGTATAAGTGCCAGCTGGTTAAGAATTATTGATATCGCATACGTTGCAAGAAGCGTCTCTGCCATTTTCCCGTAAAAATGACATATTATCGTTCTTTCCATAACCGCACCGACCGCAAAACTGATCAGATAAGCGATTATCAGCGTTAATACAAACGGAATATGTGCTTCCTGATAAAGGAAATAACACAGATATGCTCCAACCATAAGCATTGACGTATGCGCCAGATTGACAACTTTCATATATCCCATTATTATCACAAGTCCTAGTGATGTGAGAAGCAAAATGAAAGAACTGCTGATACCGGATATAATCAATTGCCCTAAAAGTGTACTATTCATAGCCAGCCTCTTTCTGCACTAGATTATTATTGATGATTCATGTCAGTCTATTCGACCGGAACAGGCTTGATCGTATCATCACTTTCATATACGACTTTGATTGATCCATCTTTCTGAACCTGACCTATCCTTGCTTTAAGATATATATGATGGGTGTCAGGATCTTCTTTGATCTCTCCCTGCGGAGCATCATAAGTCAGACCGCTGAAATTGGATAAGATACTCTCTGTACTTATATCGTCTCCGCATTTTTCAAGAGATTCTGCAAGCATCTGCACCGCATCGTATGTCGCTTCGCCAACTGCGGTAACTGCCTTTGCTTTCTCCGCTCCGTATTTATCGGAATAGGCTTTCAGAAATTCTGTGTTCTTATCAGACGAGATTGAATTGAAATAATTCGCTGAAGCGTATGTTCCGACTGCAGCATCTCCAAGTGCTGTTGAGAATGATTCATCCATTATGAATGACGCGATTGTATATTTATCTGACAGTCCTGCTGCCGCGAACTGAGTGTAGAAAGCCGTGCCTGAATCACCGTTAAGGTTCGCATATATAACGCAGCCGTCATCTCCGCATGTATTCTGTATCTTGGAAATTATATCTGTAAACTGTGTCGTGTCTGAAGGAACAAGTTCATTTCCCACCACGTTTCCGCCAAGTTTTGTGACTGCAGCTTCTGCCTGTTTGTTTATAGCGGAAGCATAAGTGGTGTCAGTTCCTATAAGATAGAAATTCTTTGAGACATTCTCATAAAGCCATGGCACAAAATAGTCCCCCTGCTGATTTGGAACAGCTCCCGTATATATCACATGATCATTTGGCGTCTCCCCTTCATAATATGTGGGGTAGATAAGTGGAATGTCTTTTTCTTCAACTACCGGTTCCATTGCGACTCTTGCCGAAGACATATAAGGTCCTACAATGGCAGAGACCTCATCCTGCATGATAAGTTCACGTGTGACTTTTACAGCCGTGTCGGCATCTGACGCATAATCCTTTACGATATACTCAAGTTTTTTGCCATTTACCCCGCCGGCATCATTGATCTGATCGACAGCCAGCTGTGCACAGTTTGTCATGCTCTCTTCTGTTATTGCCGTCACTCCTGTAAGTGAAAATACTCCGCCGATCTTGATCGTATCGCTTTTCCCTGACGACGATCCGCACCCCGCAAGTGACGTGATGCACAATGCGGCACTTGCCGCAGCTGCTATGAATCTGGTTGATTTTTTCATTATTTTCCTCCTTTTTTATTTGCTGTTAAAATGTCACTTCAGCGGCCGCTGGGATCTTGTGTGACACTAAGTTACCGTTGTGAACTGAAAGCATAACTGCACTCTGAAACCTGAACACTTCATAATCATCGTGCCCGTCAAGTATGATGAAACTTGCCGGCTTACCTTCTTCTATCCCGTAGTGATCCTCAATACAGAGGTTTTTTGCTCCTTTTGTTGAAATAAAATCCAGACAGTGAGACATATCCTTATATCCTGTCATATGCTCTACATGCATTCCCATCTCCAATACCCTGAGCAGGTTTCCGGTACCCGGCATATACCACGGATCCGATATCGAATCCTGACCAAGTGCACAGTTGAGCCCCGCTTCCGTCAGTTCTCTTATCCTTGTTATCCCGCGTCTTTTAGGATAGTTGTCAAATCTCCCATCAAGTGAAACACTTGCGGACGGACATGAATTAAAATTAATACCTGATTCCTTAAGCGCTCTGAGAAGTTTAGTGAAATATGCATCGTTATATGAACCGGTTGCACATGTATGTGCTGCTACTGTCCTTGATCCCATTTCACGCTTCCATGCCTCTGCCGCCATCACCTCAAGAAATCTTGTCACACCGTCATCGATTTCATCGCAGTGGACATCTATCATTGCGTCATATTTCTCGGCAAGATCAAATATGAATTCTATCGATTCAACTCCCATTTCCCTTGAGAACTCATAGTGCGGTATGCCTCCAACACAGTCCACACCCATCTTCATCGCGCGTTCCATATATTCTTTCCCGCCACGGAATGACATTATTCCATTCTGCGGAAAAGCAACTGTCTGTATTTCGATCTTGTCTTTCATCTCTTCGCGCAATTCCAGGATCGCCTCGACGCCTTTAAATGATGTTTCCGTGACATCAACATGTGTCCTTACAAACTGGACTCCATATTCCGCCATCATCCTAAGTGCTGCTTTGGCACGATTCTTTATCTCCTCCACTTCAAGCGGAGCTGAATTCTTATATTCATCCCATGTCGTTATTCCCTCAAATAATGTCCCTGACATATTGTAATGAGGAATACCTGCTGTCATTACACAATCAAGATGAATATGCGGTTCCACAAAAGGCGGCATCATCATCCTTCCGGCTGCATCATAAGTATCATCGGAAGACTGCTTCAGACCCTGATTATTAACACATCCTGTTATCGCACCATCACTGACCTGTTTTATGCTCTTGAATCTGTTATTTTCCGTTTCAACGTCATATAAGCCTTCTTTTCCGCGTATCTTGACATTTCTGATAATCACCTTTTATTCTCCTTTCCGGATTATATATATGATTCCATATGCATCACTCAAAAATATCTCTTACTATTGTTTCTGGTCTCTTTTCAAATATCACATTCCCTGCATGCACACTGATGAATGCATCTGCTCTTTTTCTTATCGCCTCTATCGCACTGTCAGCATCAAGCACTATGAAATCAGCCGGTCTTCCCTCTTTTACTCCGTAATGATCTTCTATCTGTAATGTCTTTGCACCATTATCTGTTACAAGACATAAACCCTTCTTAAGCTGTTCTGTATTCATCATGTGCGCCTGATGCAATGCGAAATCAACCTGATGGATCAGATTCCCATCACCGAGTGGATACCATGGATCTGATATTGAATCCTGTCCAAGACTAACATTGCATCCTGAATCCAGAAGTTCATCAATCCTTGTTATTCCTCTCCGCATCGGGTATCCATCATACCTTCCCTGAAGATAAGTGTTCTCTGTAGGACATGAAACAAAATTAATCCCCGACTTACGATACTTTGTCATCATCTTGTACGCGTATGCATTATTATATGAACTCATCGCGCATGTATGACTCGCGGTCACGCGTTTTCCCATGCCCGAATAATACGCTTCCGCTGCTATGCACTCTGAAAATTTGGAATCCTGATCATCTGTCTCATCACAATGGATATCTATGAGACGGTCATATTTCTCTGCAAGTTCAAACGCTTTTTTTACTGACTTTTCACCAAGCTCCCGTGAAAATTCAAAATGCGGAATGCCACCGACAACATCACATCCCATTTTCAGTGCCTCTTCCACAAGCTCATCGCCGCCTTTGTATGCGTAATATCCTTCCTGCGGAAATGCAACAAGTTGAAGTTCCACTACATCTTTCACTTCATCCCTGACTTCCAGCAGTGCTTTGAGTGCTGTCATGTCAGGATCCGTGACATCCACATGTGTACGGATAAACTGAACTCCATGTCTTAGTTCCATCTTTATGCCCTGATAAGCTTTTGATTTGATATCATCCACCGTCAGTTTTTTCTTTGTGTCAGACCATTGATTGATCGCTCCGAATAGTGTCCCTGCTTCTACCTCGGGATTCATCGTATATATATAATCCAGATGTATATGAGATTCCACATATGGAGGGATGACAAGTTTACCTGACAGATCTTTTTCTTCGCAGCCGTTTTTGGAAAATGACATTCTGCCAGCAGGCACTATCTTATCAATTCTTCCGTTCTCCACCCAGATATCATGCAGTTCGTCGTCATCCGTAAGTCTCACATTCGTAAATACTTTTTTCATTAGATAACCTCCTGAACTAAAAAATGCCGATCCCCAGAATCTGTGGGATCGACACCTTTGCCAATAAAAAAAGCCGGAGCACATTCATGCTTCGGCTTCATTGCCATACTATTCAGCTTGTCCCTCACTTATCTACACTGCCGTGAAGAACTATGTATGCATTATAAACATCGTTTTTATTATCTGTCAACAGTAATTTATTTCCCAAATTATATTATATTTGCAGATTCTCCGCATACTTGAACTGTATAATATCTCTTGGTGCCGTTTCAACATAGGCCTGCTCTTTGTGCATAAAAGCAACGATTTCATCCTTACTCATAGCACCCAATCTAGCAATAACAATATCAAGAATATCCATATCTTCTTTTGAAAGAGAAGGATAAGAAGACTCATTTTTAAGGGTAAAATGGTAAGCCATCATTTCCCCGACATCCTCTTCTTCACATGGAATATTCTTCAGATCTATTATCGACTCATGTGCGATTGGAACAGCTCCCATCGGCAATGCCTGATACACAAGTCCGGTTATTGCACACCCTCTCTGCTTATATGACAGTGCATCAGCATACCACAACAGTTTCATAAGTTTTACTTTATATAATGACGTGATCTTTGTAGATGCTGCAAAATATCTGATTACATCAACAACCTTGTCAAGTGAAAGCTGCTTATTGCCATTATATACAAGATTCTCCTGAAATCTTGCGTATCTCGCCTCTATGGCTTTACGCAAATACACGTCATGATTGATTTCAAACAATTCGACCGCCGTATTATAGTATTTCAGATATGAATCCGCTGATAGGCTGCATTTTGCACTTTCCAAAAGCTTCAAAAACCATTCGGGATCCTGATCGATTTTTTTTAGGATTGTATCATGTGCTTTGTCCTGTACTTGATGACTCTCATATCTAGTGATTGTCTTCTGCCCCCACCCAAGAAGAATACACAGATCACTTTGACTTATCCCATACTTTCCACGTATAGCAATGATCTCTTTTGATGTTAATAACCCTTGTCCTTTCCTATATGCATCCTTCATAAGCGAATCGTTTGCACTCATTTGGTCATCTTCCATATACAGTTCTTCTGCTCTATCACAATATGAATACACTGCTTCATATTGCACATGCACATTTTTAAATACTGTATGTTCCATCACCCCAACTATTTTCACTTCGTGCTCTTCCATACAGCAAGTACACAATTTCTTTTCCGTACTCAATGTTCTCATTTTCATAAATGTACCTCCTTACTTCTTTTTGTATGGAAACATGTCTGACGTGAATGCTCTTTCCGCAAAATGAAACGACATAACAAATGTTGTCGGACTCCCATATAAACCTAAAAGTTCCACTCTTATCTTAATATATACATCATCTGTGCCATTATATACTTTGCAAAACTCTCTCATCTCACTTCTTTTAACGAATTTGAGATCTTTAACAGTTTTTACATACTCTTCAATTGTTAATGTCCTTAGTTCTCTTCTTAACGCTTCCTCAGGATTTTCATCAGGAAATAGGGCTGCCACCGTATATTGATTTGTATTCCTTTCATCTCTTTCAAGATCAACCATTCTCTTTGCCTGAAAAGTAATCCTTGCACCATTATCAAGTGCATATTTTAAATTTTGTGTATAAGACTTTACTTCATCTTCACTTTCAATCCGTGATTTTGTATCCTCTCTCAAATCGCGCCCCCTGTTGGTATCATTTGATACTTTCATACTATATCGTTTTACTCATAATGTCAATTAGGCTGTAGCCTACAAATAACGGGCTACAGCCAATAGATGTCTCAAATATGAATTACCACATGATTATACAACCCGTCTATGCTTTCATTACCGCTTTCTTCATCTCTGCGACATAATCCCTTACATAAGGCACACATTTATCACCATACTTTGCGCACAGCTTCACGATCGCAGAGCCGACTATGACACCGTCTGCCTGTGCTCCCATCTTCTGCGCCTGTTCGGGCGTCGAGATGCCAAAGCCGACTGCACAAGGGATGTCCTTCTGCGCTTTGACGAGTGATACCATCGCCCCGATATCAGTCGTGATGCTGCTTCGCACGCCGGTCACGCCAAGAGACGATACGCAGTATACAAATCCGTCTGCCTGCGCGGCTATCATTGATACCCTTTCATGAGACGTAGGCGCGATCAGTGAGATAAGATCCATCCCGTGGCTGCGGCACACATCAGAGAATTCTGATTTTTCTTCAAATGGAACATCCGGAAGTATAAGACCATCCATTCCAAGCTGTGCCGCCTTTCCGATGAACTTTTCCGTTCCATATGAAAACACGACATTTGCGTATGTCATAAAGACCATCGGAACCTGCGTCTTCGTTCTTATTTTCCGGACCATATCGAATATCTTGTCGGTAGTGGCGCCACCCGCGAGCGCGCGTATGTCGGCTTCCTGTATGACCGGTCCCTCCGCCGTCGGGTCGGAAAACGGGATACCAAGCTCAATAAGGTCTGCGCCTGCGTCTGCCATCGCGTACACAAGCTGCTCTGTTATCTCAAGTGACGGATCGCCGCAGGTCAAAAAAGGTATGAACGCTTTCCCATTTTCAAATGCTTTTTTTATCTTACTCATTGATGTTCTCCCCTCTGTAGCGTGCGATTGCTGCACAGTCCTTGTCTCCGCGCCCGGAAATATTGACAACGATTATCTTGTCTTTATTCATCGCAGGCGCAAGTTTCATTGCATACGCAAATGCGTGTGCGCTCTCTATCGCCGGTATAATGCCTTCGGTCTTCGACAGATATTCAAATGCATCCACTGCCTCGTCATCCGTGACCGCGACATATTCTGCACGCCCGATGTCGTGCAGATATGCGTGTTCCGGTCCTATTCCAGGATAATCCAGCCCAGCGGAAATAGAATATACCGGTGCTATCTGTCCGTATTTGTCCTGGCAGAAATAAGATTTCATGCCGTGGAATATACCCTCGCGTCCTGTGTTTATCGTAGCTGCAGTCTCAAATGTATCGATGCCGCGCCCTGCAGCCTCGCATCCGATAAGTCGCACATCCTTATCGCCGATGAAGTTGTAAAACGCTCCCATCGCATTTGAACCGCCGCCGACGCATGCCATGACAACGTCGGGAAGCCTGCCCTCTTTCGCGAGCATCTGCTCTTTTATTTCCCTGGAAATAACAGACTGGAAATCGCGGACGATCGTTGGGAACGGATGCGGTCCCATTACCGAGCCAAGTACATAGTGCGTATCATCGATGCGATTCGTCCACTCACGCATTGTCTCAGAGACGGCATCTTTCAGCGTGCCGGTTCCACTTGTTACCGGATGGACCTTCGCGCCAAGCAGCTTCATCCTGTAAACGTTAAGCGCCTGTCTTTCCGTATCCTTGATTCCCATGTAGACCTCGCACTCAAGCCCCATGAGCGCGGCAACTGTCGCTGTCGCAACGCCGTGCTGACCTGCGCCCGTCTCAGCGATAACCCTCGTCTTGCCCATCTTTTTTGCAAGGAGACACTGACCGAGCACGTTATTGATCTTGTGAGAGCCTGTATGATTAAGGTCTTCGCGCTTTAAGTATATCTTCGCGCCGCCAAGCTTCTCCGTCGCATGCGCCGCGTAATACAGGCGCGAGGGTCTTCCGGCATACTCGTTTAGGAGTTCCTCTAATTCCGCCTTGAACTGCGGATCATCCTTGTACCTGTTGTATACATTCTCAAGCTCTATCACCGCATTCATCAGTGTTTCCGGGATATACTGTCCCCCGTGTATTCCGAACCTTCCTTTTGAAATATCTGATTCTGCCATTTTCTCATCCTTTCTGTAAAAATATTTGTCATAACATTCATATTCCGTCTGTTGCTGCAAACATAACTTCTGCTTAGTTTTTATCTTCCGTATGATCTTACCGCTTCTACAAGTTTCCTTATCTTCTCCGGGTCCTTGACCCCGTCTGTCTCCGCGCCGCCTGACAAGTCTACTGCATACGCCGGTATCTGTAGCGCTTCCTTTATATTCGATAAATCGATTCCGCCCGCAACCATAAACGGCTTGCCGCCGATCAAAACCTGTCGTTCTTCCTTAATGTCTGATGTTTCCATATTCGTATCAACCATACCATCCATATAATCCTTAAATATATGCCAGTTAAATGTATTTCCTGTGCCTTTTCCGTTATCCAGAAGCAGCATGTCTGCCGGGGATTGCGCCGCCTTTACAATATCTTTTGCTGTTCTTACAGTCACGGAACGTATCACCTTCAGCCCCGTCTTTCTATGGATATATATGATTTCATCATCAGCTTCATTGCCGTGGAGCTGCACCATGCTGATGATTCCTTGCCGCGCGATATCTACAATTCCGTCTGGCGGCGAATCAACGAACACTCCGACTGTGATCACAGCTTTATCAAGTATCCCTGCGAGGCGTGCGGCTTGTGACACCGTCACTTTTCTTTTGCTTTCGGCAAATACAAAACCTATAAAATCGGGTCTGTATCTGTTGACCGCTGCGATATCCTCTTCACGGCTGATGCCGCAAATCTTTATCTTTGTTTTTGAACCCGACATATCTTCTCCAAATCTGCATCTATAAAGAAATATACAAACAGCCATTCCTCAATCTATCAGGGTAGTCATCCATGCTGCATTCACTTACGGCCTCAGCTCATCCAGCGCTTTCCTCTTGTCATCCGCGCGCATTAGCGTCTCTCCGATAAGAACTGCGTTGACGCCGGCATCGTGCAGCCGCTTCGTATCTTCACGCGTCTTCACGCCGCTCTCCGCAACAAATATCACTTCTTCCGGTACTAATGAGCGAAGCCTTATGCTGTTCTCGAAGTCGACCGAAAAGTCCTTAAGATTCCTGTTATTTACCCCTATCACACGAGCACCGGCGCTTAGCGCCATCTCAATCTCTTCTTCGTTATGTGCCTCGACAAGTGCGCTAAGTTCAAGACTGTCGCATATCCTGATATACTGCTTAAGCGTATATTCATCAAGCAGCGCACATATAAGAAGCACTGCCGACGCGCCGAGAGCTGCCGCCTGATATATCATGTAACTGTCTATCGTAAAATCCTTACGCAGACACGGTATGCTTACCTCATTTGCGATCTCATCCAGGTACCTGTCATTTCCCATGAACCAGTGCGGTTCGGTAAGCACTGATATACACGATGCTCCCGCATCCTCATACGCCCGCGCGATATCAAGATACTTAAAATCCGGCTCTATCAGCCCTTTTGACGGTGAAGCTTTCTTGCATTCACATATAAATGAAAGTTCGTCCGTATCAAGCGCATGTTCGAATGCGAAGCCTGTTTTTGGTGCGTGCTGAGCGAGCACCCTCATCTCATCCGGGATAACGCGTTTCTTTTCTTTCTCAATTCTTTCGCGCGTATATGATGCTATCGTATCTAATATCGTTTCCATGAAATATCTACTCCTTCGATGTCTCTATGAAATCTTCCAGCTTCTTCATTGCCTTGCCGCTATCTATCACGTCGGCAGCAAGTTTTATGCCATCTTCGATCGACGCTGCCTTCTGTGCGATATAGAGAGCTGCACCTGCATTGAGAAGAACGATGTCGCGCTTTGCGCCCTGCTCTTTCCCCGTCAGGATATCTTTTACAGTCTGTGCATTCTGCGCAGGATCACCGCCTGCTATATCTGACTTTACGCACTTCTTGAATCCGAATTTTTCCGGGTCTATCACGTAACTCTTATATTGTCCGTCAGCAAATTCGCATACAGCTGTGTCAGCGCTGAGCGATATCTCATCGAGTTTGTCTGTGCCATACACGACCATTCCGCGCTTCACGCCAAGGCTTGTAAGTACGCGTGCGAGCGGCTCTACGAGCGATCCGTCATATACTCCGAGAAGCTGCATCTCCGGTGATGCCGGGTTTGTAAGCGGTCCCAGGATGTTGAATACTGTGCGGATTCCGAGTTCTTTTCTTATCGCGCCGACATATTTCATCGACGTATGATATTTCTGGGCAAATAAGAAGCATATCCCTGTGTTATCCAAGAGTTCCGCGCATTTTTCGGGAGTCTCATTTATATTTACACCGAGTGCTTCCAGGCAGTCCGCCGTGCCACACATCGACGATGCCGCCCTGTTTCCGTGCTTAGCTATCTTCACTCCGGCAGCCGCAGTCACGATCGCAGACACTGTTGATATATTAAAGCTGTGTGCGCCGTCACCGCCCGTTCCTACTATCTCCATCGCATGACACGGATGATCGACCTTTATCGCATGGTCGCGCATCGCAGCTGCGCACCCCGATATCTCGTCTATCGTTTCCGCCTTCGTGCTCTTTGTCGAGAGTGCCGCGAGAAATGCAGCGTTCTGCACCTGTGATGTCTCGCCGCTCATGATCTCGTTCATCACATCATAAGCCTCGCTGTACGTAAGATCCTGCTTATCCACTATCTTGACTATAGCTTCCTGAATCATCTTTCTGCCTCCTTCTGTGCCGGCTGCCGCCTTATCTGAGTTTCTACTGATATCTGTTCCAATGACTTTCTCATTATCTTTACTGCTTCCTGTATCTTTTCCTGACACTGTATTGCCTCTTGCTATATCTATGAAATTCTGTAATATCTTATTTCCGTCCGGCGTCATTATCGACTCAGGATGGAACTGAAGCCCATACACCTTATTTTCCGGATCCTCTACTGCCATTACTTCGCCGTCCTCAGCTATTGCTGTGACTTTCAGCGCATCCGGCAGTGTCGCCTTATCTACTGCAAGCGAATGATACCTTGCAACTCTTATCGAAGATCCGCATCCTGCAAATAAAAGGCTCCCGGATGCAAGCTTCGCAGACGACTGCTTGCCATGCATCAGCTTTGCGGCGTATGTGACTGTCGCACCATAAGCTGTGCAGATAGCCTGATGTCCGAGACAGACACCGAGGATCGGAACCGCCCCTTTCATTTTCCGGATCACCTCTACACATATACCAGCGTCTTCCGGGCGTCCGGGTCCGGGTGAAAGTATTATCGCCTGCGGCGCCATATCTTCTATATCCTTGATTGTCACGGCATCGTTCCGGACTACTATGATATCCGGTTCGATCGAGCCAACAAGTTGATACAGGTTATATGAAAAGCTGTCATAGTTATCAATAAGAAGTATCATATCTGAGCCTCCTTCCCCGAACCTGCCGCTACAATTCCTTCAGCCATCTGCAACGCCTTTACGACTGCTGCAGCCTTATTCATACACTCACGGTATTCATTTTCAGGAATTGAATCTGCTACTATTCCCGCGCCGCTCCTGACAAATACATGACCGTTTTTCCTGTATGCGATCCTTATCGCTATGCAGGTATCCATATTTCCCGTAAGATCAAGGTACCCGATCGCTCCGCCGTATATGCCGCGCTTATTATCCTCAATGTCGTTCAGCAACTGACAGGCACGAATCTTTGGTGCTCCAGATAACGTTCCCGCCGGCAGCACCGAGCTTATCGCATCGAGTGCATTCTTTCCTTCTGCTATCTCTCCGCGGACTGTCGAGCCGATATGCATCACATGTGAATACCTTTCGATGCAGTGGTATTTCTCTACTTTGACACTGCCGAACCGGCTTATCTTCCCGATATCATTGCGTCCAAGATCAACGAGCATATTATGTTCCGCCAGTTCTTTCTCATCTGCGAGAAGCTCCCGTTCAAGTGCCTTGTCTTCCTCGTCTGTCTTGCCGCGCGGTCTCGTACCCGCGAGCGGAAATGTATGGAGCACGCCGTCTTCAAGCTTCACAAGTGTCTCCGGCGATGCTCCGGCAACCTCCATATCCGAACCCTGAAAATAAAACATATATGGCGACGGATTCAGCGAACGAAGCATCCTGTATGTATCAAAGAGTGATCCCTCATATTCCGCTTCCAGACGGTTAGAAAGCACCGCCTGAAATATGTCACCCTCTTTTATATGATCCTTGATCTGTGCAACTCTCTCAGAATATTCTTTCTGCGTGAACATTGGCTTAAGTTCTGTCTTCATGTGTCCTGCAGGGATCTCCGCTTTTCTGCCGTTCGTTACAAGTTCAACCATCTTTCCGAGCTCGATCACCGCGCGGTTATATTCGGTCTCTACCGCATCCAGAGAGATGTTTACTATGAGGATAAGTTTTCCGCTGAAGTTATCAAACGCAATAACCTTATCGAAAAGCATCAGGTCTACATCTTTGAACCCCTCTGTATCTTTCGCATCCAGTCTCAGTGTCTTCTCCGAATATTTCAGATAATCATACGAAAAATAACCGACAAGTCCTCCGGTGAATGACGGCATCCCTTCGAACTTCGCGCTCCTGTTCTCGTCAAGCACCTGCTGTATGTATTTTCCCGGATCATCTGTCTCAAATGAAAGCTCTCCGACTTTCATATGTCCGTCAATGCAGGTGATCTCTAACTTGGGGGCATATCCGAGGAAAGTATATCTGCCCCATTTTTCGTGACCATATACGGATTCGAGCATGTAGCAGTGCGATGACACATTACGCAGTCTGCGCATCACTTCTACCGGTGTTGTCATGTCTGAGAGAAGCTCTGTGCTTACCGGAGCTGTCCTGAATCGTCCGTCCTGCGCGGCTTCCATAAGCTTGTCATATGCTGGTCTGATGTCCATGTGTGCCCTCCTTAATGTGATGATGTGGTGTGTTACGGATTGCTTCGCAATCCTTCTCAAGGCAATCCTTATGCATGCAAGCATGCATCGGATCGCTTTTCGACCCTTGTAACATGCAGTTCGGAGCGTTGCTCCTCACTGCTGCGATGCTCTTCAAAGTTCCATTCGTGCAAGCACGATGGAACTTTTCTTCGCTATTCGCACAAAAAAAATCCCTGACAGAATCTATATAGATTCTGTCAAGGACGATAATAATATCGCGGTGCCACCTTGATTCACGGATAGAGTAAACTCCGTGCGCTTTGCGGAATACAATCATATTCCCGGCAACTGACGTATGCCTGCACGTTGCAGAATACTCGAAGAAAAATATCTCGTCTTCTTTCACTGCACCCTCGACGGTCCATTTAATGATATGCTTTCCGCCTGATTCTCATCTTCGCAGGCTCTCTGTGGGCGCATGGCTCATTTTTATATCCGCTTCATAGGTTTGTTTTTATTTGATTGCTATCAGACTATCACACTTTAACGTGATGCACAAGTGAAATTTTCATTATTCTTATTCGAATATCAGAAGTTAATTCAACGGAGACTGCAAATGAAAAAAGCCTATATATAGACCAGGTGTCTGCTTTTTCGTGCGGTTTTGTCACATATTATGTTGCTTTTTCGTGCATTCTAGCGATTATTTATGTTGCTTTTTCGTGCAGGTGTGATAAATTGATTATATGAATCAACTTTTTATAATCAAAGGAGCGGTCTATTTATGCTACTAAATAGAAAAGCATATGACAAACTTGTCGAATGGAAAAACAGAAGTCACGGAACTACTGCAGTACTGATTGATGGTGCAAGACGTGTCGGAAAAAGTTTTACTGCTGATCAGTTTGCCACAAACGAATATCGTAGTCATATAACCATTGATTTCGGAAACGCTCCTCATGATGTTATTGAATTATTTGAAAACGATAGTGATGATCTTGATTTGTTTTTCGCCAAGCTTCAATCTCTCTACTCAACCGCTCTCTATGTCAGAGAATCGCTTATCATATTCGACGAAGTGCAGCAATACCCACGGGCAAGACAGCTTATCAAGTATTTCGTTGCTGATGGCAGATATGATTTTCTTGAAACCGGTTCTCTTATCAGACTCAAAAAAAATGTGCAGGATATCATCATCCCATCTGAAGAAGAACATCTGGAACTGTTTCCTCTGGACTTTGAAGAGTTTCTCTGGGCACTGGACGACAGCGTAACAATCCCTCTGATAAAGAAGTGTTTTGATACATGTAAACCGCTTGGAGAAGCACTCCACCGAAAAGTCATGAATGATTTTAGGCAATATCTTTTGGTTGGGGGTATGCCGCAGTCAGTGCTTGCATACATTGACGGCAAAAACTTTGCGGCGTCAGATGCCGCCAAGCGGCGGATTCTGCAATTGTATAGAGATGACGTATCGAAATTTGCAGCAGGTTATGAAGATAAAGTATTTTCCGTATTTGATGAAATTCCGGGGCAACTTTCAAAAAAAGATAAGAAATACAAGCTATCATCAATTAGTAAAAAAGCACGTTTTCGTTCATATGCAGATTCATTTATCTGGCTGAACGAAGCCATGATCGTTAATACCTGTTTCAATTCTACTGATCCCGGTGTCGGACTTGCGCTAAGCTCAGACACTGCTACACAAAAATGCTATATGGCCGATACCGGTCTCCTTGTGACGCAGACTTTTATGGATCAAGCATATACTGATAATGATCTGTATCGTGCTGTTCTTTTCGATAAGGCAAATGTTAATGAAGGTATGCTTATAGAAAATGCCGTTGCTCAGATGCTCCGAAGTAATGGACACAAACTCTGTTTTTACTCCAGATGTGATAGTACGCATCGAGAAAACCACATGAAAATTGACTTTCTGATAACACAGGGCAAGAAGATATCTCCAATTGAAGTCAAATCCGGTAACTATCGTTCACATGCTTCGTTGGATAAATTTAGAAAAAAATTTGGTTCTAAGATCGGACAACCATATATTCTATACACAAAAGATGTCATGATAAAAGATGGAATCATTCATTTGCCATTATATATGACAATGTTTTTGTAGAGAAATTCCAGAAAAAAGGGGAAGAGATCTTCTCTTCCCCTGACTCTTATGACTAGATGATTTCCTTATCAAGCAGGAAATCAGTTACACTGATATTCAGAATACCTTTATCATCGTACCAGCGTCTGCCCACATCTTTTCTTATTACAATCTTCGGAAAAGAGTCACCTGTAAGTGCGAATGGTCGAAGCTCTGCATCCGTCTTCTCCTCGTCAGGCATTGCGTAAGCTGATTGAATATAAGTCCGTTTCCCGCCTGAATTTACAACAAAATCAATTTCCCTGGGAGATCTGACCGAATTTCCATTCTTATTTAGCGTTCTTGCATATACAATCCCGACATCAACAAGAAACTGTCTGTTTATCAATTCATTATATATGATATTCTCCATGATGTGAGTCATTTCCTGCTGGCGAAATCCAATCCGTGCATTGCGCAGTCCCAGATCCTCACAATAATACTTACTTGGTGAATCGAAATACGATTTTCCTTTTACATCATATCTCTTGCTTTCGGTAAATAAAAACGCATCTTCTAAATGTCCGATGTAAGCACGAATAGTGTTGGACGAAACACCCTTTACATTTTTGGATGTCAATGTATCTGCTATCTTTGCCGGATTCGTCAACGATCCAATTGATGAACAGATAAGGTCTAATACCTGTTCCAGCACATCTACACGCTCAATATTCCTGCGCTCTACAATATCCTTTACATATACTTCTGAAAACAGCGACTGCAAATAATTCATTTTAGCCGTATTACCAGGTCTTGACAGTACAAGAGGCATTCCTCCATAAAACGCATAATCATCGAATGCTTCATTCTTGTCTCCGCCTGCCGCAGAATAGTATTCTGCAAAACTCAGCGGGTGAACTCTGATTTCATCACTCCTACCCCTGAATTCTGTAAGTATATCGCTGGAAAGCATCCTTGAGTTACTGCCAGTCACATATACATCCAGATTTGATAAACTTCTAAGATCATTAAGTGAATCATAAAATGTGATTTTCTTGCCATCACTATTATATGGATTTTTTACTTCATCTGACATCTGTATCTCATCTACAAAAAGATAACATTCCTTATCCGATTTTTCTGCAATTTCACGAACATATGATGATAATACAAGTGGATTACGATATTTTATATCCCTTGCCAGATCAAGTTCTATCGAAATTATCTGTTCTTGCTTTACTCCATTTTCAAGCAGATAATCTTTATAAATGTGATGCAGCAGATAGGACTTACCGCATCTGCGGATACCTGTTATCACTTTTACCATTCCGTCAAATCTGTATGAAATAAGCTGTTTAAGATAGCTATCGCGCTCTATATCCATATATGCTGTTCCTTCCATTGAACATTCAAGCCCATTTGGGCTTTGATGTTCAATTATTATACACGTATTCGCTATCGCTTTCAAGCTTTGTGCTGAATATTTCATTCCAAATGGGCTTAAATATTCAGTGGTATATGATGATTTGTAATCTACACTATTTTGCCTTATCTGTTTTGCTTGAGATTTCTTTGCAGGATATCTTCATCTCCTTATCGACCGTAAACCTGTAAGTATGCGTTTCTGCTGCAGATTTTTCCCACGATCTGCCATACGTGAATGTCACATCAGCCGTTCCTTCTTTCAGAGGTGTGATCACAAAAGTATCCTTGCCGCCGACTCCAACCATCCCTTTTTCGTGGTCATCCTCTTTATATGATTCTTCAATCTTTACGACATCTGTTCCGCCATCGTCGACCTGCCACGTATAGCCAGTCGTTGCGTTGCCGTCAAATGTAAGCGTCACTTTATCTTCCTTTGAAGAAGATCCGGTGCCACATGCGGCAAGACATAATACACTCATCGCCACAATTACTATCCAGAATCTGCTCTTTATCATTTTGCACGCTCCTTTACTTTTTTCGCTCTTTCATCCATTTTTATCATTCTTTTTTCTGTAAAACAGAATCATGATCACTAGTGATACGACAAATGATATCGCGGCTGCGATAAGAGCCTGCGAAAAGTTAGTCGGATCCGTATCACTTTGGAATGTAAGGCTTGTAAATAGCGTCGGAAAAGCATATGCGTAATTGTTGATCGTGACGATCCCCTGATAAAGTCCGGTACATGCTCCTGCGATCACTATGGCTACAAGTGCCGTCGGGCTGTTAAGGCATAGTCCAAACAGTGCCGGTTCACTCGTTCCAGTAAAGAATATCGATATGAGCGATGTCAGTGCAAGATTCTTTGTCTTTGCATCTGAAGATTTTTTTAATGCGACTAGTGAAATCGCCGTCAGATCCATTGCAAGCGCGAAATACCCCATCATAAATCCGCACTCGACACCGTGATTCCCCAGCTCCGACAGAACAAAGCTGATGAACACCCAATGCGTACCTGTGATAACCTGGAAAGGTACTGTAGCATCAAATAGTATCCACGCGAAGACCGGTGCCACTTTTTGGAAATAAAGAATCATATTCAGCAGTGCCTGACTTATCGTTCCGATAAGCGGTCCTATCGCAAGTATTCCTATGAGCGTAGTCGTCACATAAAGTGTCAGATAATAAAACAGACTGCGCACCGTCCCTTTCATTTTCCCGAAAAGCTTCTTATCAAGTACGCTCATGATATAGATCATAACGATGATCGGAAATACTGAATACGCATAGCTCATATGAAATACAGGTATTCCGACAAATGAGACTGCCTTATCTGTCTGCATGAGACTGATAAATTCCGGCATGAGCATCGATGCGCCAACGGCTGTCGCGCATATGCGGTCTGTCTCATAGTGAACTGCTGAAGAGTACGCTACCAGCACCGGAAGAAAATACAGCGGTGCGGTACCTATCGCGTCAAGTATCGTTTTCGTGTCAGGAAATATAGAAAACAGCGGTGTGTACCCTAAAAGAAGAACAACAAGTTTAAGAAGCCCTCCTGCTACAATGATCGGAATCACCGGTGTCATGCATGCTGTGATATGCCCGATACCTACCGCAAATATATTCTTTTTCTTCATAAGTCCTTTATACCCTCCGTAAAGCACCGATCTATCATAGTTTCAACATATTAGTTTTGACATCTTAGTTCTGATATCAAAGTTTCGATATCCTTGTTTCAAAATCTTTAATATATCCGTTCAGCCGCTCTTCCTGTGCCTCGCTCTTCACCCCATCTGCGGCTATCCCGGAAAGACTGTCACAGCCTTTCTGTGCGCATTCCTTAAGAGCCGCAGAAGCATTCCCGTTCTGCTTTTCTGCGCGAGTGATCAGCATATCTTCGCAAGATGCTGCATTATCGATATATGGTTCTTCATTATATCTTCCGACACGTTTCTTTGCTTTATCAAACTGCGATGATGCGATATCGCAAAGCTCATTATCGACCTGCTCCGAATTTTTCATAAATGAGTCGTATATAAGTTGCGGAACTGTCCCAAATCCTCCAAGCAAAAAATCATCTGAGTAAAATTCATTTAGTTTCGTTCCATTCACCATGACAGGTGAATTCTTCCTATTTGTCAGAAGGACTATTACCATCTTGTTATCGGGATCTATCATTGTAAGCGTTCCCGTCCAGCCCTCATGACCGAATGTATCCGCCGGAGCAGATTCGGAAAAATACCTGCTCCTGTCTTTGCCAGATCCCTGCCGCCACCATCCAAGCCCCCATGAATCATCATTACCGTACGGCGTCGTAAATTCATCTATGACATCCTTTGAAAAATACTCTTTCCCTGAATAAGTGCCATCCATCATAAGATATGCAAGTTTTGCAAGATCTTCTGCGTTCGAGAAAAGTCCTGCATGTCCTGACACACCTGCCATTGAATAATATGCCTGTTCGTCGTGGACTTCACCCTGAATCGTATCTGTTCTTACACCCTTAAACGTTACATTGCCATCCCTGGTATTGCCGTTCAGCTCCTCTGCCGCACAATCCTCTTTGCCAAATCCGTTATCAAGCGGTCTGTAGCAGATATGTTTAAGCCCCATTGGCTCCCAGAATGTCCTACTACAAAAATCGTCAAGCCGTTCACCGGTTATCTTCTCAATGACAAAATCAAGAAGCATGTAATCCACATCAGAATAAAGTGTTTTTGTCCCCGGCTCATACATAAGTGGTGTCCTGCAGATACCTTCGAGCGTATTCTCTCTAGTCTCCATACTTCCATCAGACCCGGAATACAGAATATTTATGCCGTCAATATCAGTAAGTTTCTGTATCTTCTGATCGAATCTGTCGTTATCATAGTGCGGGCTTGCCGCGAATCCGCCCTGATGTCTTAAGATATCACGTATAGTAAGACTGCTCTTCCAGCTCTTATTTGTCTCAAGCCCAGGATTCACATAATCCGGATATGTTATATCTATCGTATCGTCAACAAATTGCTGTCCTATCACATCCGCGATCTTTGTATCGAGATCGACCTTTCCCTGCGTCACAAGATACTGAAGTGCATAATTTACCGCATACATCTTGGTATTTGATGCGAGGTCAAATAAAGTATCTGTTGTTACTTTTTTGTACTCCGTATCTCCCGGCATTATTCGGCTTAAGTCCTGCCTATAGCCATTAACGCATCCGTAAGCCTTATCTTTCACGAGCTGCCCGTCTTTGATGACTACAAGCTGTGCTCCGGAAAATCCATATTCTACCTGTGATTCAATGAAGTCATCAACAAGTTCCAGTGTGCCCGCATCCATGCCTGCTGACCCTTCCGGGAAATCATCAGTGAGTGGATGCTCTGACTGCGTATCTAGTGCATCTTCATTGTTGGAAGTGCCTGTTTCATCTGATATATCTGTCGTGACTGTTTCCAGCAGATTCTCTATGTCACTTTCAGCTGTTTCCTCCTGAATTCCCTGTGCATCCTGAAGCTGTTCACTCGCATTTGCAGGCTCCCTGCCGCCGGTTATCTGATCACATCCTGCTGCCGTAACAGTCATAACAATGATCATCATTAACGCTGAAATTCTTTTAAAGGCATCCGCCGATTTTCCCTGATTTCTTCTCATAGAGAGATTATACATCCTGGCAGGTATAAATCACAGACAACAAACCGGAAAAGCATCCAAATAAATGAATACTTTCCCGGTCTTATTTTCCTTCAAATGTATGATCTTTCAGATGTTTGTTCTTTTAGTCAAATGCTCTTTCAGTCAAATGAGATGCTGATTCCGCCAACACTTGTGTCTGCCTTTATCAGTTTCTGATCTCCTGTCTTTGACGTGTTATAATCTTCGTCATCGCTGTCTATATCTGCTCCGTCAACATCGATATCACCGACCGATGTGGACAGATCATAGTAATAATCATTCTCTGAGCCTTTCAGATTTAGATCAACGCCACCCGTTGATGTATTGATGTCAGCGCTCTCAAGCGACGAATCCTTAACTTCGCACTCGCCTGTCGAAGAACTTGAACGGAACTCTCCGAGCTCGCAATTATCTGCCTTAAATGAACCTGTTGAAGTCTCTGAATCCGTTGATGCTGATCTTACGCCATCAAGATTACAATCTCCAACACTGCCGTTTATCTTTATATCATCTGCCTCGATATTCTCAAGTCTGATGTCTCCGACACTGCCATCCATATCGATCCGTCCAAGTTTGGTTCCCTTTGGCACAGTGACTGTAATCT
>JAGPKJ010000100.1 GCA_018053995.1 Lachnospiraceae bacterium
GGGTCGGGCGTTCAAATCGCCTCGGGTACACTGCAAAACGGGTCTTCACCGAAAGGTGGGGATCCGTTTTTTGCGCCCCAGTGGGCAGCATGAAATATGGTAGCGTATCAGGGAAAGCAATACAGTTCGTGCCATCATAACACAGTCGCTGCTTTTGACATTCACATCATATTATTAGATGATGACATCGGGTAAAAAAAATAAAATGAACCAAATCTTCATTTGAAGGCTCTTATATATAGGTGCACCGAAAATGATAAACTTCAAATGGAAAGGCTACAAGGATGGGAATAGATTTCCATTTTTGCGAAGTGGAGAAAAAGATGAATGATGAGACTCTTGTTTCGAGAATGCAGATAGGTGATAAGGATGCATTTGACGAAGTATACAGAAAATACCGGCAGCAGATAATGAAAATATCATATCTGATTGTTGGAAATGTTCCTGATGCCGAGGATCTTACACAGGAAACATTTATCACCTGTTACCTCCATTGTAAGGAATTAAAGGATGGCAGGTTATTGAAATCCTGGCTCTTCAAAACTCTTACACGAAGTGCGTGGAAATGCAGCGAGAAGAAAAAGCGTGAGCTTCCGGATGAGGATATAGGGGTGAAGGCGGATAAAGCGTATGACGCTTCGATACTCGACCATATTATATTTTCAGAGCAGAAAAATGAGATTGAGCGCGCTGTTGCGGAGCTTGATATGAAGTATAGGGTAGTTGTGGTTTTGTATTACTATAATCAGCTCTCGACAAAAGAGATTTCAAGAATTTTGGACTGTATGGAAGGCACAGTAAAATCAAGACTGTTTACAGCCAGAAATAAACTTAAAAAGTCTCTTAAGGGCTTTGAAAGTTCTTCAGATTCGAGGAAAAACAGTGATGGCTGCAGGGAGGAAATGAGCTATGAAAAGAAATGCATTTGACAGACTGATCACAGATTCACTTTGCGAAGAGGCAAAAGATATTGATGCTTCAGAGCTTATGAAGACCCGGATCGACAGAGAGATAGCAAGGAGAGAAAAGATCATTCATATGCAAAATGAAAGGAGAAACAAAATGAGTATGAAAAAGATAGTGGCGATTATCGCTGCAGCATGTGTAGTGATTCCAACCGGAGTTTTTGCGGCAGGAAAGATAACAGGTTATTCGTCAAGCTCTGCTGATGATAAGATTTATTCTTCTTATGATGATATTGAGAAAGCAGAGGATTATGCCGGATATGATATTGACAGTGCAGAGAACATAGGCAATGGTTATGAATTTTGTTCAATGAAGGTAGGTACTGTAGATAAAGAAGATGATGAAAATAATACAGTGGGAAGTTTTAAGGATATCAGCATAGAATACTCGAATGGCACGTATACTATTGACGCAGATATTTCGCAGATACAGCCTGAAGATGAGGACACCTCTGCAATGGAAACGAAGCAGAGCGGAGATATTACACTCAGTTATTTTACAGACCATTACAAGTTCGTTCCGGCAGACTATGAGCTTACGGATGAAGATAAGCAGAACGAGACCCAAGATCATTATTACATTTCTTATGGAACAAATGAAATAGAAGAACATGATTATCAATATGTTTCATGGAAGAAAGGTGATCTTAATTATTTGCTGTCTGCGAAGGATTTATCATTAAGCTCTGATGAAATGTTTGAGATGGCAGAAAAGTATCTGGAAGGGAGCGATGGTTTAGCTGATAATCCTCAGGAATAACTGTATTTTAGTGGTAATAATTTTATGGTGTTCATGCATATTACCTGGCTGCGCGGAATCGGTTTTTCCGCGCAGTTTTTATTGCGCACAGCCAAGCAAGCTTAATAACCCATGTACGGACGAGAAAAAAACAATTTTCGACAAAGATGAAAGTCTTTCTACTCACAACTATTGACGAGAATGAACAGAATGAGTAGAATGAAGACTAGAAAGAGGAGATTCGATGATGAATGAAAACGAGAACGTGGAATTTAAGAGGGAAGTAACTGACGAACTGAAAAAGGAAATTGTATCTTTTGCAAATTCCTATGGTGGTACGATATATATAGGAATTGAAGATGATGGAAAAGTAATAGGAGTGCCAGATATAGATGGATCTATGCTTAAGATCACCAGTATGATCAGGGATGCGATTCATCCGGATATCACTATGTTTGTGCGGGTACGTTCTGACAAAATGAAGAACCACGATGTGATTATGATTGATGTATCTGAAGGTACAAATAAGCCATATTATATTGCGAAAAACGGGCTGAAACCATCAGGAGTATATGTGCGCCAAGGCAGTGCATCGGCCCAGGCATCCGATGAACAGATCCGTCAGATGATAAAGCAGACTGATGGAGATACATATGAAGATGAAATTTCTGTTTTGCAAGAGCTGACTTTTAGTAAGATGGAGGATGTCTTTAGGCAGCATAATATGAAGCTTGCGAACGAGCAGATGGTTACACTCGGGTTGAGGAAGCAAAACAAATTATGGACAAATTTAGGTCTGTTGTTATCGGACCAGTGTCCGTTCTCGGTTAAGACAGCAGTATTTGCAGGTGAGGATCAGACTGAATTCAAGGATCGTAAAGAGTTTAACGGATCATTATTGAAACAGCTTGAAGACAGTTATGAATTCATACAATTGAATAATCCGACAGCCGCATCGTTTCTGGGATTATATCGGAAGGATGAAAAGTCATATCCGGATGATGCATTAAGAGAAGCACTGCTTAACAGCATTATTCATCGTGATTACTCATATAGTGCTAGCACATTGATAAGCATTTACAGTGACAGAATCGAATTTGTTTCTATTGGCGGGTTATTGCCGGGAATTCATAAAGAAGATATTATGCTCGGCATTTCGGTATGCAGGAATAAAAAGCTTGCTAATATATTCTACCGCCTCGATTTAATAGAAGCATATGGAACAGGGATACAAAAAATCCGTAACGCGTATGGCTCTTCGGATAGCAAACCTGAAATACTGATCGCACCAAATTCATTTAAGATTATTTTACCGCAGATGGTTTGCGATGATGCGCTACACCTAGCTGAAGAGAATTCCTCAGAACAGCGGACAGTGTTGAATTACATTGATTCAAAGGGTACTATTACCAGGGAAATAGCAGAAAAAGTACTGCAAGTAAGCCCATCCACAGCAGGACGGATATTGCGCGATATGTGCGATAGCTCTTTAATCGTAAAAGTAGGACGTGGAAAAGGCACGAGATACAGCAAGAATATCAGTCAAAACTAAGCAACACAGGCTCCATGATTAATTTGAATGTAAATTCAAGTATAACTAGGCATATTACAAGAGCGGGTCTTCACCGAAAGGTGAGGATCCGTTTTTTGCGCGCCGTGATGTTGTGATAAGGACTGCTTTTGTAGTCATATCATCGATGAGTGGAATGATTACAAAACAACTGCTTTTCTCACTAGCTTATTAATGTCAAGTTTGTTTATAAGAATATCTGAATCAGGATAACAGTATTCAGTATCACCCATGGGACTTCTCCTTATATTTGGACACTAGTTCCTGGATTTCCTTTTCCTGATCTTTGGTATTCATTTTATGAAATGCATCCAGTTCTTTGATTTCATTTGCATCGAGATCCATGTTCTCCATAGCCATTGATGCTGCTACATTGCTGACGACATATTCTTTGGGGAGTGAAATGTCGAAAGGGACACGTTTTTGTAGAATAACCTGTTTGATTGTCATATTGAGAACAGCAGATAGATTTGTTCCCAGCGCTTCAAGAATTGCACTGGCTACCTTTTTATCTTTTTCGTCAGTCCTTATTTGAATAAAAGTGCTTGCCATAATTGAGTTCCTCCTGATAAGAGTATTATACAACAATGTTATGACAATGTCATAACATATCTCTTTTATAAGTAAGGACATTAGTATTGTTAGCGATAAGCTGAATTCGGTGCATATAGAATCAATTGAAGTCAGGGGTTTTACATCTCGATTTACAATTGAGGACACTAATATCGATTTTGGGGTTAAAACTAACGTACGGATCAGAAATCAATATTTCTAGCAAATAGAAAATTCATCATGATACAAATGGGATTTCATCCGCAGTTTACATAAAATCACCGATTGGTTTACAATAACATGTTATTCGAGTAAAAAACCTGCTGTTCGCGCTGAAAGTATTGAAATATGTCAGTGAATGTAATAATTTGAAATTGGTTTCAACATCAATGATCAGCATCAATGATCAGCATCAATGATTAGTATCAATGATCAGCGTCAATTATCAACATCAATGATCCGTAGCAGTAATGTCTTGTATGTTGGATATATGATAAATCTCTTTGTCGGAAAGTTATAAGAATATGGAGGAGAAAAAAAGTGGATGCAGGTTTAGGCAGAAGCAATATCAGAAGAAGCAAAAGACCCGAGATCAGAAGAAGGGTAAGACCGTGGATGGCACTAATATTATGTATAGTTGTGCTTACGGGAAGCAGCATGAATGTGAGTGCGGAACCTGAATATGATTATAGTTGGGGTTACGGGGATTTTCCTAATGGCATTCGTATTCAGGCAGGTAAAGTTATTCACGTTAATGCTGAGGCTGTAGAGTGGTATCTCGAAGGTGTACTAGTATCTTATGAACATGATTATACGACTACAGAAGAATGTATACTTGAGAAGCACGAAGGTGATTCTAGTCCTGATATTATAAAAATATATTTATTGTCTTTTAAGAAAATTTCGGGATGTTATCCGATTTCGAAGTCTCCATCGCTTGCGCAGACGATAGAGGCTAATGCATCATCAAGTGGAATGAGTGTTCAGGAATATTTGAATAATACGATAATTACCACTCCGGGTCTTGATAATGCGACTCCTTTCGGGCAAGGCGAGGGTATTATACTCGACGGTAAAAAAACAAATGTGATTTGTACTTTATCACATGCATCAGTGACTGTTGTAAATAGTGCTAAAGAATTTGCTCAAAAGAAAGGCGGCAAGGTGCTTAATGTAGTAGGTATGTCGGCACCTGGTATTGATTATACAGAGGCTCAAATTCCATTATATGTAAAAGGAGTAACTGTAGATCAGCAGATAGAAGCTTCGTTATATGATTCTAATACGGGTTCATGGACGGTGTTGCCGACACACATAACACTTGATCATGTAACTTTAGATTTTGATAAGTATGATGTATACGAAAAAGTTGATGATCCATCGATGGTAGCTTTAATTGGCAGCTGGAATGGCTGGCAACAATAACCCTGACACATAACCCTGGCAACAATACCCCAACTATTCGCAGTCAACTAGACAAAATACTGGCTGATTGATAATGTCGCATATGTTAATTGCACCTCATAAGGTGATTTTGGTTGTAAGTACAGAAGTCGCGACAAATTAATATATTTCAGAAAAGCTCCTGAGCGTCATGGTGTGTTACCATCGGCTCAGGAGTTTTTTAATGAAGCTTATGATAATAGTTGATATTGATCAAGATGGCTGATTTTTTGCGCTGCTCCGAAACTGTTCCGAAATTATAAAGCTTAATAATTTTTTAGCGTAATCAGCCCCAGATTGTGATATATTGGATGTAATGATAAATACAATATTTATTTGCGAAAGGAGCTGCATTTATGAAGAAAAAATCAAATCTAAAGGTGAAGACACAACTGATTATTCTGATTACTGTGGTTTTTGCGGTAACGTTTTTCAGCAGCGTCATGAGTCTGCACGAACTTAAGGTGAGCAGCGAGGAATCGGCTGCAACACTGGAAGCAACATTAAGGTCTGATTACGACGAGATGATCAAGGGGCAGGTTGAAAATGCGTTATCCCTAGTACAGACGATATATAGTCAGTATCGGTCTGGAGACTATACGAAAGAGGAAGCGGAAAAACTCGCGGCCGATGAGATAAGGAAACTTAGGTATGGAGATTCAGGGTATTTCTGGATAGATACCTATGATGGGGATAACGTAGTTCTTCTTGGCAAGGAAACAGAAGGGAAGAACAGGATGGATTCCGTCGACAGCAATAATTTCAAGATGGTCGAGGGATTTATAAAAGGTGCCATAGCATCACCGGACGAAGGCTTCTACGAGGATTATTATTTTCCGAAAGCAGGAGAAGACGGATACCAGCCGAAGAGATCTTACACTAAGGTGTTCCCTGAATTCGAATGGGTAATCGGAACAGGCAATTATACAAATGATATCGATAAGACTATAGATGCGCTTAATGTCGAACAGCAGAAGTCGCTGAAGAAGCAGAATAATATCACATTTTCAATCGCAGTGATATCACTGATCGTCGAGTTGTTCATGATGATCATCATACTTAAGAGATTAAATTCAGCCATTGGCAAAACGCAGGTATTCTTCAAGTCGGTCAGCGAAGGCGATCTTACCGCAAAAATGGATGCGTCTATGCTTGAGGGGAGCGATGAGTTTTCAGATCTTGCAAGAGGTGCTGAAAATATGAAACAGTCGCTTAAGAAGCTCGTTAAGAACACCGTGGAGGAATCCGAGGGAATCGAGTCGACCGTTTCAGATGTTACGGAAAGTGTAACGAAACTGAACGATGAACTTGAAGGAATATCCGCAACGACACAGGAGCTGGCAGCGAGCATGGAGGAAACGAGTGCTTCTGCACAGATAGTGCTTGAGACATCAGGAAGGATCAAGACTTCAGCGCAGAGTATGGCAGATAGTGTCGATAATGCTACAGTTGAGTCGGTTACAATCTCTGACAGGGTATCCGGAGTACATCATGACCTTCAGGGCATACTGAGTGAAACCGAGAAAATGAAAGATCAGATCAGCGGAAAGATCGAACAGTCACTTAAGGAAGTGTCTGTTGTTGAAAAGATCTCTGATTTGACAGATGCGATAATGGCTATCTCGCAGCAGACAAACCTTCTTTCACTGAACGCTTCTATAGAAGCAGCGCGTGCAGGCGAGGCAGGCAAAGGATTTGCAGTCGTAGCGACAGAGATCGGCGGACTTGCATCGAAATCGGCAGACACGGTCAAAGAGATCCAGAGTATCACAAATGATGTTATGGATGCAGTCAAGAACCTTTCCGATACAGCAACAGAGCTCCTTGGATTTGTAAAGAACAATGTCACCGAAGATCTCAATAACTTCAATAAGACAACTAACGATTATGCAAAGGATATCGAGTATTACAATAATATAATCGGCGAATTTAAAAAGGTGGCAAATGAACTTAACGAATCGGTTGAGAGCATAAGCGAGTCGATAAATGATGTTTCAAAGGCTTCGGAAGAAGGGGCAAAGGGAACTACAGATATCGCGACAAGAAATACGGACATGAACAGCTATTCGCAGAATGTTCTTGAAAAAGTAAGACAGACTCAGGCGGCAGCAGATAAGCTGAATATCGAAGTATCTGCATTCAAGGTCGACTGATCTCGCAGTGTTATTTTAGAAGCATAAAATG
>JAGPKJ010000101.1 GCA_018053995.1 Lachnospiraceae bacterium
CTTCATAACTTTGCGGGGTTTTTACAACAGCATCTTCGTCAGTCAGTTTATCTTTCTCCGGTCGTTCATCAATAAATGGAACGCCATCATCGTTATATGGAGGAACATGCATGAAAAGTCTCCAATCTCGCACGACAAGTCCAGAATTTGTTTCTCCGAAAATATTACTTTCATAGAAATAAGTTATATTATCACTGGATATAGATGATGAATTAATACTCCCGCAAAGGTTTTTATCCAGATCATGTATCTCATATTGATTATACGGAATGACTGATTCAAATTTCAATTTTTTAAAATCTTTCCCTGTCATTTCAAAAAGGTCATTCTTATCAACATCTGCCTCCGACGAATCATAAAGATTAATAGATGCATTATCTGATATAGTGAACACCTTTTCCTTAAGTATCGATGTTCCCGGATCTGTCCAAGTATCCATGTAATAACAGTTATACTTGTTTTCACCGAGTTTCTCATGAAAAGCAATAACGACACATGGTACGTCTGTATATGCCGGCTTAGCGCGTTTTACCGCTACTGTCACTCCCGCCGTCACAGCAACAGCCGCAGCTGCGGCACCGATTGTCACCTTTACGCGCAGTGCTGCCTTTGTTGCTGACGCCGCAGCTTTCTTTGCGACATGCGATGCTCCTGCTTTGATGTTACCCGCAGCAGATGATGACGCGCTTCCGATTATCCCGCTTATGCCTGCGAGCCCTGCAAGAGGCGTTGCCGCTGCAGCGTCCTGCTTAAGCAGATAGATAAAGAATCCGATAGGAAGGATACCATAAAGCTTTGTGCCTCTCTTTTCAAGATCAAGCACCTTTTCTTTTATCGCTTTTCTTCCATAGTTCAAACGGCTCTTTACGGTATTCTCGGAGACTCCAAGTATCAATGCTTCATCTTTTACGGGTATGTCTTCGTAATAGTACATCATGACACACATACGCTGTTCATCTGAGAGTGTATCAAGCATCTCTTTGACAAGCCTCTGTGTCTCTTTTCCGTCTATAGATGCTTCCGGCTGAAAATCCACGTTACTATTTTCGATAGTATCTTCAAACTTTATATCAGTGTCTTCATCATTCATCTGGGAAAATAATGTCGGCGTCTTTTTCTGAAGTTCTCTGAATGAAGTGTTGGCAACGATCCTTGAAAACCATCCCTGAAATTTTTCCGGATCCTCTAGCTGTCCGAGGTTATTAAATGCTTTAACGTACGCGATCTGCAATACATCTTCTGCTCCCGTGTCATCATTCTTCATGTATTTCTTAGCGACATAAAAACTCTTCTTATATGTCTGCTCATAAAGATATGTAAATCCTGCTTCATTCCCTGCTTTTGCAAGCCCGACTGCTTCTGTAAAGGTCACTGTTATTTCCCCCTTTGGATGATGGTTACAATTAGAATATTATTTTGCAGTAAGTGCCGCAATTCCAAGCTGCACTCCTACTATTTCATTTTGAAAATAACGTAAAGCATATGCATTGGCACTTGCTGCGTCAAATCCACAGCTCATATAAACTGCGGCTGTATTGTTCAAAATCGTCTGTGTCATTGCAATATTCTGCTGTAGCATCTGCTGTGCCACTGTTGGATTTCCTATTACTATCGTTGCCATACACATCGTATTTTGAACCTGCTGAAACGCACTATCTGTAATGGGATATGTACGCGGATTGCCTGTTCCATCATTACACGGCAATACTATGGAATCTAGCCCTGCAACACTTGCCGGCAAAGTTGTACCTGCCGTTGTAGCTGCAAATGTTTCAGGTACTGCTGTCGTGGCTGAGCTTGTGGTGGCGCTTGTCTTGACTTTATTTGCTTTTCCTGCAGCATCGACACTCAGGCTCATTCCTGAAACAAGAACTATAGTGCATACCATTGCAACAACTGATCTTATGATTTTCTTCATTTTTATTTTCCTCTTTTTCTCTTTTAAGTTTCTATCAGCACGAAAACTCTTTTATTTTATGTCTTGAACAACTGCATTTGTCATTGATATAGGAAGAAACGGTTTTGCCCCTCCGGCAGAATACTTATTATCACAATACGTGACAGTCTCAATACAAAATGGCCCTTGTTCTTCTTCAGTCCAGTCAGTAACTTCATATTGTGCTTCATATGTTCCATTGCCATTATCTTTCCAGGACTTAAGCTTATAGTCATATGGAGAACCATCGCCCAGATAAAGAATGTATCTACCCGGATCATCCGGATCAACATTTATACCGCAACCCACAAATTCAGCTGGTTTCGGCAGAAGCATTGTACATCCCGGAAACAATCCCGCAGCGACCTGTTCAACAACTGCCTTGTCTACTGTAATTATTTCAGCACTTGAACCTTTTTCTACTGCTTTGCATTGCGTAGGATTATCACATATGTAACCATAGATACAGCCCCAAAAAAATAAAGGATTTTTAGAATTATAGCTTGAACCATCCATATATTCCATAACAAGATGTGCTTCCTCTTGTGCTACTTCCTTTTTAGCATTTTCAGATATAGCTGATGATGCACCAGGCACTGCAGCCTCATTTGCTGCTGAATTTGTACTATTCGACGTCTTCGCATCTACGCTCATTCCCGGCATCGCCGTAGCTAATACCATTCCCGCTAACGCTGCTGCTAAAACCTTCTTGCTTAATCTGATGATCATATTTCCAAGACTAGATTTCATCATGTTTCCTCCTGTTTGCCATTGTCATTTCAGTGTCTCTCTTAAACTTTGGTTTTTCATTTTCAACTTTGTAAGATCCAATATTAAGTTTTTGATTATCTTTTTTGTAAGGGGAAAAGATTATTTATTATTTGTTATTTTTTATTTGTTATTTACCGCATTAACGATTCGATCTGCATTATCGTTTTCGCGTTTTACATCATTATCCTTAACCTGCTGTTCGGCACTCATGTGGTTCTGCATCTTTTTGCCGTATCTGATATATTGTATGAGATTATAGATAAATGAGATTGGTGTTATGATCCAGCCGCCCACCAAAGCAATAACGACTTTTAACATAATGCCTGTTACATTCATTGACCAAAACGGGATAAGTTTCCATGCATATGGAACTCCTGCAAACACGATTCCAAATAATATAAAGAATGTAGCTTGATATCCATCATCACCCGCTATTATGAGACCGATGATACCTCCGATTATGAAACCGATAACGATACTGATAATAATCCCGCGAAGCTTGCTTTTGAACTCGTAATACTGTGCATCCGTAACAATACTTGATTCATTCATAGTTTAGACTCTCCTTCACAATTTAGATTGCTTTCCCCTTACACGGACATTTCCTGCCCTTACACTTACATAGATACACTGACTTTCGATTTGGTTTTATAAAATTGAAATTTTTTTAATTTTTTTCAAAACCGCATAAAAGGCAATACATCATACTGATAGATGTGGCAAATAAGTGTGTGAAATTGTTTTGAAATCGGGGAAAAAAATAATCTGACTAACCTAAATCTGAATATGATGAACTTTAACCAAGAACGACTGCATCAGCTGTAACCTGTATTTCATCGTGTGATACAACAGTTTGGTAATAGAAACCTCTCCTATGTTATTTTTTAATCGTATTTTATAAGCCCTATTATAATTTACTCTTTATTAGTAATTTTGCAATGACTTATTTTGATATTTTTTGTATAAATCAAACACACTACAATATTTCTGAAACATAAAAAAGCAGTGATATGATTTTGATATCACTGCCCTCTAGCTTTTATTTTCCAATATAGACTTTTATGATCCTGTTATATTACCGTGCAGACTTATATCTTCGCTTCCAGATGCTCGATATTCTTTATCAGTACCGATACCGTTCCATCCGGATTTGTTATGAACTCGACCTGTCCCGGGTTCTTGTACATCTCCATCGGGATCTTGATTTCAATGCCCGTATCAGTATAGAGGTGCTGGCTCTGAAATTTCTTTACGGTCGCTTCGCTCTTCGGCTTTATCTCTTCCTTTACCATATCATATTTCTCGATCTGAGTCTGATACGCCGCACGCTTCTGCGGTTCCTCATCAAAGATCTTGTCTCCTATTTCCTCAGGAGTAAAACTTCCCTGCTCTTCAAGAGTATCCTCTATGATACTCTTCGCGCGCATGTTCTCCTTGTACTGCTTTTCCTCGGCAGTCATTGCCTTCTGAACGCTCGACACTGCACGACTCACGATAGACATCTGTGTCTTTGGCGAAAGCGCCGCGCTGCACTTAAGAAAAAGGTATGAAAAATAGTTCACTTTCTCACCGTTTACTTCGTACTTCTTCTCGACTACACTCACCGAAAGATCCGACATCCGTATGACAGCCGCCTCCGTAAGTCTCTGCGACGACGGCGGCAAGAGTGATTTATGAAGTATCACTTCGTTATCATTTCCGTTATCGACAGGCATCGTACGGTGTGTATACATAGACTTGTAATTCATCTTAAGCAGCCCTAGATAGACTTCCTCTCCCGCGCGGAATCTGACGACCATAAGATCTGCCGCCGGAATGTCCACGTTCTGTTCCATCACTGCAAATAAAAGGTTCGCTATATCTCTGCTTATCGGAATGAAATTATTGTCATCGTAATCCACGAGCATCTTGTATATCTCAGACTCTTCTTTATGAAATTCGCAATGTCTTCCCTCGTCCCCTGTCATTATCTTCGCTATATGACTCTTTACGAAATCAGCCATATCTGCGCCGTACTCAAGCTCTTTATCTGACAGCACCGCCATCCCGACAGATGTGTCAAGAATATGCATTATGATCTTTTCTACTCTTATATCATCCTTATCCATTATCCAAACCTCCATACTTCATACATCTATCATTTTTCTCAAAGATGTCTGTCATATACTGCATCTCCCACAGACACACATCACTGCTCTTACCATAATACTCCGTCATAATAGTCCATCAGCCGTTGAACCACACGGCTGTAACTCACGATTCCGTCTTTCACACCGTTCGTCTTAAGACTCACATTCACCGCCGTATTCGAGACCGTAGACACTGTCTTAGTGCTGATCCATGCATTTGCATTGACACGGCTCCACTCTTCACTAGTCAGAAAGACGTCATCTTTCTTCACCTGCCGCGATATCTGCGGATAAGTCCTGTATTTTGCCTTATCACGCCCTATCGACTTGTAGAAATCCTTATCGACATACGTCAACACGCTTAGATACCCGCTATATTGAAACAGCGGATCATCGGAATCTATACAAGCCAGATAGCCGATGAAGTTTGCCTCATCCTCATATATAAACCCCTTCAAATGTGAAAGTTCATGGCACAATGTACACGGTTTATTTGTAATGTACATCGTACTGTTATAATTTGCTTCCATGCTGAACGGATAATAATATCCCATCATATGCTGCTGACTGAAGAAATCAGAGTTGAGAAATTCCTTAGGCCGCGGATAAAATCCCGAAAGCTGCCCGTATGACTCTCCCAGCCTTTTCATTTCCTTCTGAGCCTGTGATTTCATATCACCGTTGTAGATGATATAACCGTCATCATCCCGTTCAAATTCATCCGAGAGTGAATTTGCCTGTCCAACTATATAATTTCTCAGTATCTCGATATGCTCCGACTTCTCATCGCTTGAATACTTCGTATGTGTCCTGCCCACATCGTACATTTCCATAAATGACGAGCAGTGGTAGATTATGTAGCAGTTCAGTGTAAGCACTAACGCCGCCATGACAAACACCCATGTGACTACATTAAGCATACACCTGAACGTTTTTTTCAGCCGTCCGCTCTTTTTTTTGTAAAATAAAAGGCGCATAATGCCGATAACGATGAACGCAAATATAAGTATCACCGCCGCATATAGCATTATCCCGCCGACAGAAAATGGGGCAAGACCCGTAAGCCTTCCGTATGTGTTAACCCACAGCGGAAAGACATTTTGAAGATACCAGTCACAGAAAGATCTGCTATTCCATGCGATGATATCCAGCACAAATGCTGCAGCCAAAATGAGTAGTCTCGCCTTAACGGATGCCGACAGCTTTTTTATTTTGCAAAAAACGGATCTGACTATATCTCAGCACCTCTTTACTTTCCGTTATTGTCGTCTTCCTCATCAGCCGGGAATAATTCTTCCGGTTTTCTGTGAAGTACATAGGCTATCTCCCCGATACGGAGCGGATCATAATGATCGTCGTGTGTCTCCTGATATTCCTCCAGCAGCTTTTCATATTCAGTTTCTGCTTTTTCCTGTGAAATAAGAGTTCTGAGAGCTACCTTATGATTTTCGACCGGAATATATGAGACTTTTGTCTTGTCATATACTGAACGCAGCACATAATAATCAAAGTTTTTGCCATTATCTTCTGAAAGTTTCGTTATATCGCGGACTTCGCAGACACCCATAGTTTCACTGAAAATCACATCTTTTTTATTATACAAAATATCACCAGTCAGCCTTTCCGAATGTATCTATTTTAACAAAAAAAAAGGGTACCGTCCATAGCGGTCTGTACCCTTTAAGAAAACTGATATCCCCCTCTGGGTCAGTTATCTTCTTTTTTATGGCGCATTGTAACAAATGCCGCTGCGCTCCCGGCTGATAATGTCATAAGTGTTACCCATCCGGCTGCATAGTTATTATCGCCGGTTTCTGCGCCTTGGCGCTTTGCTCCGAGTACTTCACCTTCAGAACTTGCACGCTGTGCTCCAAGTACAGCAGTCTCGATAATAGGTGTCGTGGCGGCAGCTGCTGTTCTATTAACACCAAGAACCTGTGCATTTGAAACAGGTGTCGAGATCGGAGTCACCGTAACATCATTATTTGTTGTATCACCTGGAACTGTAGGTTCTGATGGCACATCCGGATTAGGTGTTGGATTAGGCGTGGGTTCTTCTTGCGCAGCATTTACGGTCACTTTATATCCATCAAGATGGAATGTCCCGCTTTCAGTCTTGAGCACATATCCTACAAAATAATCGACATCTGTATCCGTGGCTGCCGGTAAAACATCATAATGATCACCGGTAAGATGATAACCATCTTTGGCATTTCCAGCCAACGTCCAATATTCGTTCACTTGAGAAAGGATATCTTCTCCTGCACCATGACCTTTATTTTCACCACATGTAATTATGTCGCTCCATGATTTATAGTTGCCCTTTTCATCTTTGCTGCAACTGGCAGATATTACCGCGTTAATAAACCGGGCAATGTATTTTCTTGATATTGCAACTTTATTGTCATTTTGATTTTTTGTGCTGCCGGTAACGAGATTCGCTGTAAATTCACTAGAAGGATGAGATGCAGTCGCTATTTTATTAGCTGCTTCATAACCGGTTATCTCATCGTAGTTTCTCGAATTATCTGTTGCTATATCTTTGCTTGGGTCGATCGTCACCTTGCCAGTAGCTGCGTTCGTATTTGTCTTATATTGTC
>JAGPKJ010000102.1 GCA_018053995.1 Lachnospiraceae bacterium
AAGAAAAAAAAAAAAAAGAAAGAAAGAATAGAAAAAGAAAGAAAGAATAGAAAAAGAAAAAAAGACAAGATAAAGAAAAAAAGACAAGATATGGCAAGCAAGACAAGATACAGCAAGCAAGACAAGATACAGCAAGCAAGACAAGATACAGCAAGCAAGACAAGATACAGCAAGCAAGGCAAGATACAGCAAGCAAGACATAGTATATAGGATAAATATAAAGAAGGTCAGATATGAGAATAATAGCTTTAGATAGCTCAGGGCTTGTCGCATCGGCGGCGATCGTTGAGGACGATACGGTACTTGCAGAATACAATGTTCAGTATAAGAAGAAGCATTCGCAGACACTTTTGCCAATGCTTGAAGATATCGTGAAAATGACGGAATTCGATATGAATACGGTTGACGTGTTGGCGGTCGCAGCGGGTCCGGGGTCATTTACCGGGTTGCGGATCGGTTCTGCGACGGTGAAAGGTCTTGGTCTTGTGCTTGACAAGAAGATCGCAGCGGTGCCGACGGTTGATGCGCTCGCGTATAATGCATATGGATGTGGAGATATTGTATGTCCTATCATGGATGCGAGAAGAAATCAGGTATATACCGGAATCTATACATTTGAGAGAAATGCTGAACATGGCATGGATCTTAATGTAATAATGCCGCAGTGCACAGCGAATTTTCCGGAGCTTGTTTCAAAGCTCAACGAGATCGGTCGCCCGGTATGTTTCCTGGGTGATGGGGTTCCTGTCTTTTTAGGGAAAATAAAAGGTGAGGATTCGGGTCTTAAAGTTCCTTATTATTTTGCGCCTGCCGGACATAACAGGCAGCGTGCGGTGTGCGTTGCGCTGGCAGCAGAGCAGTATGTAAGAGAAGGAAGATTAGAGACCGCAGAGGAGCATGCGCCCATATACCTGCGCCCGTCTCAGGCGGAACGAGAGCGCGAGGACAAGATCACCGAAGAGAAGAATAAAAGCGCCGAAGAGAAGAACAATAGCGCCGAAGAGAAGAACAAAAGCGCCGAACGGGAAATCAAGTTAGAGAAAGCTGATAGTGTTGAAGTGTTGGCGGCAAAGCAGTCGGTAAATGCGTTAAAATGAAATGGAACGATAAAGCAGATAAAGCAGATAAAGCAGATAAAGCGAGACTTTATGGATGATTTGATGAATGAGGAGTGCCTTTTATTTTCCAAATTAAGAGAATGCGACGTGGACGATGCGCTGCGGATTGAGACGGAAAGCTTTGCAAAGCCGTGGCCGCGGCATGCGTTCGAAGAAGCGGTCGATAAAAAGGATCTGGATTTTTTTACGGTACTTGATGAAAATGATAAAGTTATCGCGCAGACGGCGGTCTATTATATCGCCGGCGAAGAGGGCGACATCATGAATGTCGCAGTGGACAAGAAGTATCGCAACAAGGGAATATGCGAAAAACTTATCGCACATATCATTTCAGAGTGTCATAATATAGGAATAGATGAACTCACACTTGAGGTTCGCGCAGGAAATGATGCTGCGGTGCATGTATATGAGAAAAACGGATTTGTGACGGAAGGCGTGAGAAAAAGTTACTATTCGGAGCCGACAGAAGACGCGCTCATCATGTGGCGTCATGGCGCCATTGAATCTAAAGAAGAATAAAGAAGAATAAAGAAGAATAAAGAAGAATAAAGAAGAATAAAGAAGAATTAAGAAGGGTAGAATATATAGATGTTGGATGTATGTTTACTGGGAACGGGCGGCATGATGCCGCTGCCGCATAGATGGCTCACAGCACTGATGACGAGATACAACGGTCACAGCATTCTTATCGACTGCGGGGAAGGAACTCAGATAGCGCTCAGGGAGAAAGGGTGGAGCCCTAAACCGATCGATATCATTTGCTTTACGCATTTTCATGCAGATCATGTGAGCGGACTTCCAGGGTTACTGCTTACAATGGGAAATGCTGAGAGAACAGAACCGCTTCTTATAATTGGACCAAAAGGGCTTGAACGCGTGGTATCCGCGATGCGGACGATCTCGCCGGAACTTCCGTTTCCTGTCGAGTGCAGGGAGATAGAAGGTGATTGCCAGACATTTACATTTGACGATCTTAGTATAGATGCGTTCCGTGTAAATCATAACGTATTATGTTATGGATATAGTATAAGAGTCAGCCGCCGCGGGCAGTTTGATATATCCAGGGCGGCAGCGCTTGGAATAGACAGAAAATATTGGAATCCACTTCAGAAAGGTATGAACGTCGAATCGGACGGCAAAATCTTTACGCCGGATATGGTACTGGGACCGGAGCGGCGCGGACTTCACGTTACATATACGACTGATACGAGACCTACGCAGTCTATAGTTGATAACGCCAAGGATGCTGACCTTTTTATTTGCGAGGGAATGTATGGCGAAAAAGGAATGGAAGACAAGGCAATCTCACATAAACATATGACATTTCAGGAAGCCGCCGAACTTGCTGCCAAAGCTCAGGTAAATGAGATGTGGCTTACGCATTACAGTCCGTCGCTGGTGCGCCCGGAGGAATTTATGTCTGATGTCAGAAAGATATTTCCTAATACCATGGCAGGAAAAGACGGCAAGAGCAGAGATCTCGTATTTAAGGACTAGCGGACTAGCATAAAGCAGACATAGAAGCAGACATAGAAGCAGACACAGAAACAGACATAGAAGCAGACACAGAAGCAGACTACAGGTGTGGATATAAAGAATATGTATCAGGGAATCTGAATTCTATTTGAACAAATAAGGAAGGAGGGGAAAACATGAAAAAGAAGAACGGTTCGATGCGCGTTATAATCTGTTTCGCGATCATTGCTGTGATAGTGCTTGTATATTACAACCACACGCAGCAGAAAGCGGCAGAGATGACGCATACCGAAGAGACTGTTGAATCTTCAAAGGTTCAGGACGTCATACTCCGCAATCTTGATAGTGATTATCCCCCTTCTCCGAAGGAAGTTGTTAAATTCTACAGTGAGATATCGCAGTGCCTGTATGGCGAGAAGTATTCGGAAGATGAACTTGAAAAAATGGCTGATCAGCAAATGAAACTGTTTGATGATGAGCTGGCGGCAAATAATCCGCGAGATAAATATATCGTTAATCTGAAATCAGAGATCGCTTCAATGAAGCAGCAGGGGTGCATCATCTATGGATATACACCGTCGCCGAGTACGGATGTAGAGTATTTCAATAAGGATGGTCATGATTGGGCGAGGCTTTACTGTACATACTCAATGAGCTACAAAAAGCAGCTCGTATCAACAAAAGAGGTATATGTACTGCGGAAAGACAGTAAAGGTCATTGGAAGATATATGGCTGGGAACTGGTGAAAAAAGACGAAGACGAAACAGCGGCAATCACGGAACCAGCATCTCAGGCATCTGGTATGACAGAATAGAAAGGTTCGGACAACAGATATTATGGAAGTATCAGTAGATAACGATCAGAAAAATAGTATGGTAGCTAATGCGATGGACAATGATCAGGCAAATAAAAAGACAGCCAATATGATGGACAATGATCAGGCAGATAACAAGACAGCTAATGTAATGGACAATGATCAGGCAAATAGTAAAACAGCTAATGTTCATATTGATAATAGTGCCGGCACCGATGGATCCAGTGATGTCTATATCCTGTCTATCGAGAGTTCATGCGATGAGACGGCGGCGGCAGTAGTGAAGAACGGACGAGAAGTGCTCTCGAATGTCATTTACACGCAGATCGCTATACATACATTATACGGAGGAGTTGTTCCGGAAATAGCATCAAGGAAACATATCGAGAAGATCAATCAGGTTGTCACAAAGGCACTTGATGACGCGCACATGACGCTGAATGAGATCACAGCAGTAGCGGTGACTTACGGACCGGGGCTTATAGGCGCGCTCCTGGTGGGAGTCTCATTTGCCAAGTCACTTGCATTTGCTGCAAATAAACCACTTATAGGTGTTCACCATATTGATGGGCATATAAGTGCAAATTACATTGAAAATAAGGAACTTGAGCCGCCTTTCGTTTGCCTCGTTGTTTCTGGCGGACATACACATCTTGTCGTTGTAAAGGACTACGGAGAATACGAGATCCTGGGCAGGACGATGGATGACGCGGCAGGTGAGGCTTTCGACAAAGTCGCGCGTGCGATAGGACTCGGCTATCCGGGCGGTCCCAAGATCGATAAGACTGCAAAGGAAGGAAATCCCGATGCGATAAAATTTCCACGTGCAAAAGTGGCGGATTCTATATATGATTTCAGCTTCAGCGGACTTAAGTCGTCGGTGCTGAATTATATAAACGGATGTCAGATGAAGGGCATAGAGATTAATGTGCCTGATGTCGCCGCATCATTTCAGAAGGCTGTCGTTGACGTACTTGTCGGTCATTCTATGGAAGCTGTGAAACAGTATGGACTTAACAAATTTGCCATAGCGGGCGGAGTGGCTTCAAACAGCGCGCTACGGGCTGCTTTTACGGAAGCATGCGAGAGGGATAACGTTGAATTTTACAGACCGTCGCCGGTACTTTGTACCGACAATGCTGCGATGATAGGGGCAGCAGGCTATTATGACTATATAAAAGGTGTACGCAGCGGCTTAGATCTCAATGCGGTGCCGAATCTCAGACTAGGTGAGAGATAAGCGTTCGGAGGCAGGAGAGTGGCAGATAACAACAGAAAAATGAAGACTACTGCGATAGTACTTGCTGCCGGCAGCGGGCGGCGTATGGGCTCTTCAACGAAGAAACAGTTCATGCTCCTTGAGGGAAAGCCGGTCATCGCATATTCGCTCGAAGCATTTGAAAAGTCACCGCTTATAGATGCAATTATCCTTGTAACAGGCGAGGACGAGATTGAATATTGCAGACGGGAAATAAAAGAGAAGTTTTCATTTGACAAAATAAAGGAAATCACGGCAGGCGGAGCAGAACGGTATGATTCGGTATACAACGGACTGTGCAAATGCCCGCCGGATACAGATATCGTGATGATACATGACGGTGCCAGACCTTTTGTAACGGATGAGATCATAAGCCGGATTTTTGAAGACGCATGCAGATATGGCGCGTGTACGGCTGGGGTCAGATCCAAGGATACAGTACGGATCGCGGACGCTGACGGCACAGCTGTGTCGACGCCGGATCGTGACAATGTGTGGCAGATCCAGACGCCGCAGGCATTCACATATGCGGCGGCTTTGAATTCATATAAACAGCTTGAGGAAAATAAGAGGGCTTTTTCTGAGCAGGGAGTGAAGATCACGGATGACGCAATGGTTGTCGAGCGTTTTACGGGAATCCGCCCACATCTGACGGAAGGTTCATACTCAAATATCAAGATAACGACACCGGAAGATCTTATTTGCGGGAAGAGCTTTTTAGAAAAATAAAGCAGAAGCAGCAAGACAGAAGAAGTAAGACAGAAGAAGTAAGACAGAAGAAGTAAGACAGAAGAAGTAAGACAGTAATAGCATGATGAATACGAATACACAGAATCTATATATGAGATTGCGAGTGATATAGGGAGAGCGGCACATGAACAGGAGTGAAAAACGAAAGAGATTTAACGATGCAGTGGAGGCAAAGAAACGGGTTCATAAAAAATCGTTTATTGTCTACAGTGTTCTTCGCGCGCTCGTCATAGTCTGTATGATAAGACAGTTCATAAACCGTGACTACGAGGCATTTGCCATGTGCATACTGACACTGCTTCTGATGGTCGTGCCAAGCATCATGCAGGTCAGACTAAAGGTGCAGATGTCGCAGACGATGGAGATCATAATCCTATGTTTCATATTTGCGGCAGAGATACTTGGTGAGATAAACAGATTTTACGTACTGATACCTGGATGGGATACGATACTTCACACACTGAACGGGTTTATCGCGGCTGGCGTCGGATATTCGCTTGTCGATATGATGAACAGGGATGAGAGGCTGACGTTCTCACTCTCACCGGCATTTGTTTCGATTGTCGCAATCTGCTTTTCGATGACAGTTGGTGTGATGTGGGAATTTATCGAATTCGGTGCGGATCAGATGTTTCTGCTTGATATGCAGAAGGATACTGTTGTCCATGCAATAGGCAGCGTTATGCTTGATCCGTCAAATTCCAATAAGCCGGTTATCATAAATGGAATAACAAGCACTGTAGTGAATGGTCAGAATCTGGGCATTAACGGTTATCTCGATATTGGTCTTATAGATACAATGAAGGATCTATTTGTCAACTTTATCGGTGCGGTAGTTTTTTCATTGATGGGATATGGATTTGCAAAGAGCAAGGGGAAAAAGAATCTGCTTATAAAAGATTTTATGATCAGTAATGATGTAAAAGGGAAAACTAACAAAGACCAATCAAATGCAGAGTGACTTCTGCAGAAGGAGTGAAAGATGGAAGAACGCAGAAAGATAAACAGAACGCCGTATGATGCACAGAGTATACTTGTTGTTTGCGAGACACAGCAGAAGATAATAGTTACTGTGAAAAACCTGAGCCCACTCGGAATGGGTATAGAGATGCCGGCAGATTCACCGGACATATTGGGAAAAGATATAATAATCTGTACTGATACGATCATTATGTATGCGGATGTCACAAGACAGGTCAAGAACGAAGACGGTACTTTCTTTGCCGGACTTTCAGCACGAAAGTTTGATACGGATACATTCATGTACCTGTTTAATAAGATAAAGGAATGATGGGACCTGTTTCGACATATGCCAGGTCGTGATGATCTGTCACGATATATGTTAGGTCGCGACGATCTATTAGGATATATGTCAGGTCGTGATGATCGATCAGAATGTATCAGTTAAATAGGAATCACCGCAGGCTCGTTGTAACGGATCAGGCTGCGGTGTTTCTGCGGTCTGAGAATGGAAGTCGAAAATTGAATACGAATATTTGAAAAAAATGACGGCAAATATTTGAAAAAGTCATTGACACGATGTTTTCATTTTGATATACTAGCTTTTGCACTGCGACGGAAAAGCAGCAGTGAAAATCAACTAAATAGACCATATGGAGAGGTATCAAAGCGGTCATAATGAGGCGGTCTTGAAAACCGTTTGTCCGTAAGGGCACGTGGGTTCGAATCCCACCCTCTCCGTTTAAAGTAAGTAGAGCAGTCTGAAGGAGTACTTGGAGAAGTACCCAAGCTGGTTGAAGGGACACCCCTGGAAAGGGTGCAGGTCGCTAATAACGGCGCGAGGGTTCGAATCCCTCCTTCTCCGCTCTGTCTGGTAGATGCCTCAAAACATCGATTAGACTTCGAATCCTTAGGGATTCACATGAACCTTGACAAACAAACAGTAATGCAACTCCGAAAATTCTTAATAAGAATTAGTTCGAAGAACAAACTTTTTTAACACAGTAATACGGAAAGAATAGCCAAGCAGGTTATTCTGGACAAGGA
>JAGPKJ010000103.1 GCA_018053995.1 Lachnospiraceae bacterium
TTATTATACGGATCAGATTTTTCTTTTGCTTCTTGCTCATAAACCCCACCGTTCCGGAATTATCCACATTGTATATGCGTAAATACCTGTTTTGCTTGGCTTCTATCAAAATGTAATATCGCAGTCATCCTCTACCTTGCGGCAGTTCTTTAAGACTTCCGGCATCACAGTCTTCGGATCAGCTCCGTCTTCGAATTCTACCGTCATCTTAAGTGTCATGAAATTCACTACTGCATGAAGAACCCCGGCTGTCTTATTTGCCGCATCTTCCATCTTATTTGCACAATTAGCGCAGTCAACATCTATCCCGTATGTCTTCTTCATATTCATTTTCTCCTTCAATTGTTCATTTGAACGATTGTTCATATATTCAGTATATGTATCTGCTGTTATATTGTCAACTTGTTTTTATCATTTGTGTAATCACGATGGATCTTTCCCCACTATTCGCTATATTTGAAGCTAAACTCATCACTGGCGCGATATCCGTCAAAAAAAACACCTATCCTTACGAATAAGTGTTTTTTTCATATCAGATCTTGAACAAGCTACGACCATCTTTAATACCCGCAGTACTTGAAAATCGTATATTTTCAGTTTTCCCGCAGGTCTGCCTTAATCTCTGCCTTCGGCTTCAGATCATATCTATCACCATAGAGTTCAAGGGCTACTGCATGTTTACCCTTTATATGCGTTATCGTACACATTCCTTTCGATACCGAGACCTGTATGACACTGTCAAGATATGTTAGTCTAAAACAATATTCATTCCATTTTTTTGGCAGATATGGCGCCAATTCAATATGGTCTTCGTACACTCGAAAGCCGCCGAATCCATATACTATCGCCATATAACATCCGCCCATATTAGCTGCATGAATACCGTCTGCAGAGTTTTTATGTGTGTTCAGCAGATCAAGTTTGGCTGAATCTCCAAGATAATCATATGCTTTTTGATACATTCCAAGCATTGATGAAGTCATACTAAATACGCATGTCGATAACGAAGAATCATGTGTAGTTATCTTTTCATAATATGAAAATGAATTTAACATAGTATCTTTATCCTGATATTGCGGAAAAAGAAAATGAGACATGACTGTATCAGCCTGTTTGCACACCTGATACCTGTATAAGTGCAATGGGTGGTAATGCAAAAGAAGCGGAAAATTCTTCTTATCTTCATTTTCAAGATCCCATACCGGTTTTGATAAGAACGAATCATCTTGTGGATTGATCTTTGAGTTCTTATCATATGGAAGATACATTGAATCTGATGCTTTCTGCATTTGCAAAATTTCATCTTTATCAATTTTAAGTCTGTATTTAAACGATTTCCATTCTTTCGGCTCTTTTTGCAGCTTCTTCAACAGTTTACATGCCCATTCAAGATTATATTTTGCACAGGAATTTGTATAATAATTATTATTTATCATACACGTATATTCATCCGGACCTGTTACGCAATTTATCCTATATGTTCCGTCATAATAATTATAATTACCTACATCCATCCACAGTCTTGCTGTTTCTGTGATGATCTCAAGACCTTCTTTCTTGATAAAGTCCCAATCACCGGTTAACAGATAATATGATATTACAGCATACGCAATATCGCCATCAATATGATAAGCTGCATCTCCCGAAACAAAATAGCCCGAGCATTCACGACCTGTTATCGTTCTCCACGGGTAAAGCGCTCCTTTCTTATGACCAAGTCTCCTTGCATTTTCTATCGCCTTACCAAGCGTCCTATATCTGTAACTTAATATCATTTTTGCTATATCGGGACTTGTCAGACTAAAAAACGGGAGCATGAACATTTCAGTATCCCAAAAGTAATGTCCTTCGTACCCCTCTCCGCTGAGTCCCTTTGCTGAAATACTCGCATGTCCATCAGTACATGCCGATTCCAGAAGCGCATACATATTAAAGTTTACTGATATGCTCAGATCTCTGTCGCCCGAAATATCAAGTTTTGCTCTCTTCCAAAACCCGTCCAGATATTTCTTTTGCGCAGAGTAATAATAATCAGCCTTATTCCTTTGAACCTCACTTAAGACGTCTTTTACTATCTGTGTTGGGTTCTCGTCTCTGATAGAATCTGCAAATACCGAATATTTTATAACATGTATTTCATTCCCTTTGTCGATATGCATGCTGCATTTCCAGACTGCTTCATGCATGTCTGGATTGTATATGCATTTTTCTTTAAATCCTTCCGGAACACTATTACCATCATCGTTTGCTGATTGAACATATACCTCATGTCCGACTGCGCTCGCCACAAAAATATCCGTATTTACTGTCGAACTTAAAAGAAAACTTTTTTTATTTTCGATTATGCCATTGACTTTTTTTATATGTTTGACACTTTCAGTTGCCATCCTTGGATCATCCGGATTCACATAATTATCTGCAAGTCCGCTATGTAGAGATTCCAAAGACAGATCCCCGCTATAGTCAACTGATCTTACACAATAGTCTATCAAAAAAAGTCTCTTTTCATCAAACGAGGTCATTCTTTTTATTTCTACATCAATCTTTCCATCGTTTCCTGAATCCCATCTGTATCGTCTGATGGTGATACCTTTCTTCATATCAAGTATTCGTTCAATGTCACTGACCCCTGGCTCAAATATACTTACTCTTCGATCATCGGCCCGTAAAATCATGGTCTGAGTATCTGCCACATTCACAATTGTTTCTTTATCCTCAACCATGTTGCAAAGGAGTTCCGCCTGCTTCATCGGTGTCATATCATAAACACCGCTGATATAAGTACCGCGCATTGTATCGTATCCGTCAGGCATACCTTCCTCAATGCATCCCCTTACACCTATGCGTCCATTTGCTGTATGAAAAATGGTCTCCTGTAATTTCAGATCATTTTCATCTATTTTATTATTTTTTATAGAATATATTTTATTGTCCATATTCAACCCTTAACTGCGCCTGCAGCAATACCTTTTATAATGTATTTCTGCGCTGATAGATAAAAAACGATGACTGGAATGATCGAAAACGTCAATGCTGCCATAGACATGTTCCATTCGATATTGTACTGTCCAAAGAATAATGCCATTGCAAGAGGTATTGTCTTATTATCCTGACTTGTAAGTGTAAGTGATGGAAGAAGATAATCATTCCATATCCATATGACATCAAGTATCGCAACAGTGACTGTAATAGGCTTAAGTATCGGAAATACTATCTGCCAAAAAACACGCCATGTGCTCGCACCGTCGATCATAGCTGCTTCCTCAAGTGAAACCGGACATGATGATCTTATAAATCCGTGATACAAAAAGACTCCCATTCCTGCTCCAAATCCGATATACATAAATATCAAGCCACCGATCGAATCTTTGAACTGAAGTCCTGTAGCCTTCTGAAACATGTTCATTTCCTGCATCAGAGGCATCATTATTGTTTGAAAAGGAACAAGCATCGTTACGATTATTATCGAAAAAAGAATCTTACTCAAAGTATTATTTGTCCTGACGAACATCCATGCCGTCATCGATGTCAGTATCACAATAAAGATCACTGAAATCACAGTTACTACAAGTGAATTTTTAAATGCAATAAAGAAGTTCATCTTCGCAAATGCAGCAGTATAGTATTGAAGTGAAAGCTCGCTTGGAAGAGCTAACGAATTCGCATACATCTCTGAACGGCTCTTGAATGAATTAACAATAATTATATATACCGGATACAGCCACAGTATGCAGAATGCCATAAGCAGGATATTCGATATTATCCCTGATCTTTTTTGAGGTTTCTTCATAGTGATACCTCCTTATCTTTAGTAAAATGAACCTGAAGTAAGGTAATGATCGCAACGATGATAAATAATACTATCGCCTTTGCCTGCCCGTATCCAAACTTGCTCTTCGTAAAAATCTCGTTAAATATATTCATAGCGACCATCTGGGTTGCATTATTCGGACCGCCACCCGTTAGCGAAACATTGACATCGTAGATCTTAAAGCAATTAGACAATGTCATAAAAAGACATATTGTTATTGAAGGCATGATAAGTGGAAGTTTGATATATGTCAGTGTCTGCCACCAGCTTGCTCCATCTACCGATGCTGCTTCAAGCACATCATCTGAAACTGCTTCCAGTCCCGCTATATAGATGATCATCATATAGCCCGCCATCTGCCATGTCGCAACAACGATCATCGCATAAAACGCGTAACGCTTATTCACAAGCCAGTTGAAAAAAATATTCCTCATACCCGTCATATCACCTATAGCCGTCATCCCCTCGCCCAGTACGAACGACCATATATATCCGAGTATCAGTCCGCCTATCAGATATGGCATAAAGAGCATTGTTCTCGCAAGATTACGTGTCTTGATCCTGGTCGTGACTATTACTGCAAATGCCATCGCCAGTACATTCACCAGAACTACTGTGATCAATGTAAAGATTGTTGTTCTGATAATAGAATCTATAAAATTCGAATCCGAAAATATCTTTATATAGTTTTGTATTCCAACAAAAACTTTTGGGGATTTTGAAAGTCCGTTCCAGTCAACAAATGAATAAGCAAGTCCTGTAAAAAAAGGTATCAATTGAATAATCGAAAACATTATCATAAGCGGTGCCACAAATACTATGTACCATCCTTTTTTTATCTTCATAGTTGTTCTCCCATAAAATACCATTTACACAGTCAAATAAAAATCGCGGTGTGCCATTAACAGCACGCCGCGCAATGAAACTTACTCTGCCGCTGCCTGAACAAATGAATCATTTATTTTCTTCAGGAAGTCATCTGATGTTACCGAATCATCGGAGAAAAACTCCTGTGCGTTAGGTGCAAGATAAGTCGTCACAATTCCTGCCGGCCAGCTTTCATTAAACGTCCATGGAATGATATTGTCGCTTGCAATAGCATCCGAAACAGCCTGTGATAACGGATCGAGTTTGTCTGAAGTCATCCCTTCGACAACCGGGATAAATCCGAACTGGTTAAGAAGGTAGTCTGTTCCTTTATCGCTTGTATATAACCAATTAAGAAAATCCTTGCCCAGTTGTTTTTCTTCATCAGTTGCGTCTGTATTGATTGCCCAATATGCCGGAACGCCTACAGAGATTTTCTTATTTCCATCGATCGGCAATCCCATCATACCCATGTCAAAATCCACATTATAGTCTTTAAACATTGAGTAGCACCAGTTTCCCTGATGAATCATAGCGGTCTTTCCTGTTGCAAAATTACCGACATTTTTATCATAAGTCAGTTCCAGCGGATTCTGTTCATTTGATCTTATTGTGTCAAATAAAGATCCCAGCTGTTTAAACTGATCAGTTGATGCTATATCTTTCTTGCCGCTATATACATCACTGCAGAAACCGGCGGGGTCGTCTTGAAGTGCAAATGGTGTATTCAGGATATGTCCTATAAGGAAGTAATCTTCCTGTGATAATCCAACTCCATCAATGCCGCTTGCCTTCTCATCCTCGATAAACTTATTCAGATCATCTATTGAATTGATCTTATCCGGATCAACAAGATCTTTATTGTAGACAAGTCCAAAGCCTTCTGCAGTTGTAGGAATTCCTATTGTCTTTCCATCATCATTCTTTGCAAGAAGGTCATCGCTTTCTTTATCCATGAATGACAGATCGCTCAGGTCTTCCATGTAGTTCTTCATCTCATCGATTTCCGTCTGAGATTCTATCGTAAATATTGTTGGACCAGATTCACTTGACATATAAGTCTTTAGATCCTGGTAATAATCGTCACCTGATATCTGCCATATCTCAACTTCAACACCGGTTTCCTTCTGGTATTCCGCTGCCATTTCGACAAGCTTATCGTATATCTCTGTCTTATTCTGATAGATTGTGATCTTGCCTCCGGTTGCTGCCTTTGTTTCTTTGCTTGCAGATGCTGTAGCAGCTGCCGATGACGTCGATGCTTCAGTATTACCTGCTGCAACGCTTTGTGCATCGGTAGATGTTGTTCCTCCACATCCCGATAATATCGAGCAAGTCAAAACCGTTGCTGAAAGAACTGAAATAACCTTTTTCGTTAGCATATCCATGCCTCCCTATTCCATATGAACTGATAAACATTAGCTCGTGTTAGTAAAGTCTTTACTATGTACATTGTACATCTTTACTTAAATGTGTCAATATATTATGTGCATTTTCCACATATTTGCTAATGTGAATCCGTTGTTTTTGGAGAAAATGGCAACTTTTTCAACTCATTTAGTAAATTTTGGTAATAGTTTTACTTGTCTTCACTGTTGTTTACTTTCTTTTTTGCTGTAGTTCCTCTCCATTTTACTTTTGCTGCTATCCTGAACGTACTATTATCCCCTTTTCCGATGAGGTTTTGAATAAGGAATTGAGCGGCAAGGTATCCCTCTTCGTATCTTGGAATATCAACCGTCGTAAGATTTTGCAGATCAGACTTTTCAGTACCATCAAATCCAGTTATGGCAATATCTTCTGGAATATTTATGTGTTCCTCTCTAAGTGCTTCCATTGCACCGACAGCCATATTATCATTTGCGCACACCAAAACATCCGGTATATTTTCTGCGAGCAGCATAAGCTTGGCCGCTCTGTATCCGCTTTTTTCCGAGAAATCACCCATCAGATAATTTTCTCTTCTAAATGTGATCCTGTTCTTTTCAAGTACATCTCTAAACGCCTGAAATCTCTCACGATTGTCCAGCGTATCCGGTCCGGCAAGATATGCATATTTTTCATATCCCATTTCAACTAATCCCTGCACCATTTCCGACATAGGTGTATAGTTATTGACAATAACACTTTTGATATTTTGTGAAGGTATCATCCTGTCCAGCGTAACGATCCGATATCCGTTCTCAGCCTTTTGTGACAGAATATCGTCTTCGCATTTTCTATCAAGGACAATTGCCCCGCTTGTAAATTCTGCATCCATAAATTTCGAGCAGGATTTTGTAGTACTGACTATCATGTCGTAATCTTTAGAATAGACGTAGTCACTAATCCCGTGTATGATCTCAAGATAAAACTTCCTGTCAAAATCGCTGAAGATGAACAAGATGGTTCGCGGATCGCTTCCGATACGAGTACTTTTCTTTTCAATCTCATAACCATTGTCTCTGCAAAGCTGGATTACCTTTTTTCGTGTTTCATCTCCAACATTCTTTCTTCCATTAAGAACGTTCGACACAGTTGACGGAGATACTCCGGCCATATTGGCAATATCCATTATTGTCATAATCTGCCTCCTTAATCAAACAATTGGTAATTCCATTATATCCTCAAATTGTTTTATTGGATAATCTGTTTTATCAAAGTGTGATGCTTCGCCGATTCCTATCGCAAGCATGCCCGCTGATTTTGCTGCTTCTATTCCAGCCTTTGCATCTTC
>JAGPKJ010000025.1 GCA_018053995.1 Lachnospiraceae bacterium
TCCTTAAGCGTGATGGAGATGATCCGTATGAGTGTGGTACGAGTGAATATGATATCCACGCTATCGCAAATGTTGAGCGTAAGGTTCCTGATGAGTGGATCAATGCTGATGGAACAGGTCTTAACGAAGGCTATGAGAAGTATGCACGTCCGCTTATCATGGGCGAGCTTACACCTATCTTCGTCAATGGACTTCCGCATCATCTTGTTCGTAAATAAATTTTGCTATTATACCATGTATTTTCTGCCCCGTGTGCCGTTGGCATGCGGGGCTTTTTCATGCGTAAGTGCGGACACGCTTTCGCCAAGTGCGGTCACCCGGATGATATCATGTCGGTTCGGACACGCTTTCGCTCAGTGCAGGCGCAGCGGTGCGTATGGCTCGTAAGAAACCTCGCCAAGCACCGGCGCCTGCACAATGGTCCGTTCGACATGATATATCCGTGCTGACCTTACAGATGAGAAGGTGCAGACGGGCGGAGGCTATCATCCGGGTGACCTTGCAGATGAAAAGGTGTAGATAGGCGGAGGCTATCATCCGGGTGACCTGAGAGTGAAGCAAGATGGAATCGTAAGAATATGCAGTATGGCGAGAGCGTGTGGACGTGTGGTCGTTGACACGTTTGGAATTCCGCTTTATTATGAGAAAGTGTGAAATTGAAAATTATGCGAGTATGTTATGTGCGACTTGGAGTCGCATAAGAATGACTTTTGTCACTTGCATTATAACGAAATAATCAGATAGTGAATCGGCAGATGAGGAGGCATTATGGGAATCAGGGTGAGCGGTCTTGTTGAAGCGGAAGGGTATGAACTTGTTGGCGGCGGGGTATGTGCTGCAAATGGGTTTAAGGCGAACGGGGTTCACTGTGGACTTATTGATGCGCCGGAGAAAAATGATCTTGGTCTTATCGTATGTGAGAAGGATTGCGTAACGGCAGGTGTATATACAACGAATAAAGTGAAGGGCGCACCGATTACTGTGACGAAAAAGCATCTTGCGAAAATGGGTGGAATATCGCGTGCGGTTGTTATGAATTGTAAGAATGCTAATACGTGTAACGCAGATGGGGTCGAGAAAGCGGAGAAGATGTGTGAACTTGCGGGAAATGCCGCGGGAATAGCGCCGGAGAAGGTGCTGGTTGCTTCTACCGGTGTCATTGGTCAGCCACTTCCGATTGAACCTATTGAGAATAAAATAGGAGAACTTGCTGCGGGTCTTTGCAGGGAAGGTCATCTTGAAGCGGAAAAAGCTGTAATGACTACGGATACTGTTCCGAAGGAAGCCGCGGTGGAATTTACATGCGGCGGTAGGAAGTGTCATCTTGGCGGTATGGCTAAGGGGAGCGGAATGATCAATCCGCATATGGCGACAACTCTGAACTTTATCACTACGGACGTGAGCATATCAGCAGATATGCTGCAGTGTGTTCTTTCAGATGTAGTTCAGGATACATACAACTGTCTGTGTGTTGATGGGGATATGTCAACTAATGATATGGTTTTGGTCATGGCTGATGGTATGACGGGAAATAAGGAAATATGTGACTCTTCAGAAGAAGATTACAAAGTATTTCGTGGAGCACTCTATAATGTTATGATGAATCTGACGCGTATGCTTGCGGCTGATGGCGAAGGCGCTACAAAGCTCATTGAATGTGATGTAAAAGGAGCCCCGGATCATGTACAGGCTGTGACGGCGGCAAAGAGCGTTATCGGTTCTAATCTTTTTAAATGTGCGGTATTTGGATCGGATGCGAACTGGGGAAGAATACTTTGTGCGCTTGGGTATGCAGATGCATCATATGATATAGATAAAGTTTCGGTGAGCATTTCATCGCCTGCCGGTACTATAGATACATGTCAGAATGGAGCAGGAATTCCATTTTCTGAGGATGATGCCAAGAAAATACTTGCGGAAAAAGAGATAACTGTCAGCATAGACCTTCATCAGGGGACTGGTTCGGCATCTGCATGGGGATGTGACATGACATATGACTATGTGAAGATTAATGGGGATTATCGTTCATAATAGTTGAATACCAAAGTTGTAAATTCACTAATACATTGCAGGTCGTTAATACAGGAGAAGTTGTTAATACAGGAGAAGTCGTTCATAATAGGAAAAGTCTAATGTGGAAATGCTATTTTATGACAGGAGAAAAGAATTGAAGTCGGGAAGATTAATCATAGGAATTATATCTGTGGCAGTGCTTTCTGTATCGTGCATGTCTGCCGTAAGAGCAGAAAACGATAACAAAAAATCTGAATCAGCGGCAGTGAAGGCTGTATCTGTCAGCTATTCGATGGAAGAGGAAACTGAAAAAGCAGACGATGGTGAGGTAATCGCAGATAGTGATTATCAGAGACCAAAGATCACTTTAAGCGGTAGTGATGCGCTTTCAAAGAAAATGACAGAGAATACGAAGAATCTTCATCGGACATTTGCAGCAGAATCGGCACGTGTGTTTAATAAGGCATATGAGGATTATGGTGAATATAAAGAGAAGAATAAGAAGAATGTAGATTTTAACTCATATTATTTGTCTCAGTATTATCAAACGGGTCGTGTTGACAATGAAGCGGTCTCTATGCGCGCATGCATGAGCAGCTATACAGGTGATGAACACGGTGATTATACATATACCGGATACAACTTTGATGCGAAAAATGGACGTCTTATCGGACTTGCAGACATCACAGATGACATGAACAGTTTTAGAAATGTATGCATAAGTGAGATAAAGCGTCAGTGCAAAGTGAAGGGGCTGTCGGAACGTTACAGCAGTTCTGCCGGGACGCTTGTTCAGGACGGGTCATGGTATTTTACCAAGGCGGGGATATGCTTTACAGCAGATACATATCAGATCGCGCCTTATTCGTATGGCGCTCCGGAGTTTACTGTTTCATATGACAAATTAAAGGACTGCATTAAGGACAAGTACGCATATAACGGGAATACTGTCATTTTATCGTTGCCGGGAGATACGATAACGACTGATCTGAATGGCGATGGAAAGGATGATGAAATCTCATTTTCATTGGGAAATGAAGAAACCGCAGAAAGCACTGAAAGTAGTACGGATAGCACTGAAACATCGAGCAGCACGGAAGATATAAGTTCTGATGGTGCAGGTTCATCATTTATGATAAATGATAAGGATTATATGGATGTCATTGAAAATGCCGAACCGCAGGCAGATGAAATGGATATAGAAAGATATTATGCGGTGGATCTGGACATCAGCGATAAAACGGTTGAGATAGCGGTCGTGTTCCGTGGTATGGATGATGACGTTTATACATTGTTCCTGAGATACAATGGAAAGAGAGTGACAAGTCTTGGTGAAATCTCGGATGAACTGTTTGATAACAGTTGTACCGCAGAAGGGGATGGAACTGTTCAGGCGGCGGAGCGCGTATCTCTTCTTGAATCGGATAGTGCGATATTCACGTATGAACTTGATGGTGATAAGCTGAAGAAACTTAAGGCAGATATGTATCCGATCGACAGCAGTACTATGGCTGAGGAATACAGGGAACATAAGATATTGAAAGACTTCACTGTATATACTGAGAAGAATCGTAAATCTGAAAAGAAAACGTTGACATCTTCTGATGGCAAGGTCTCATTTCCAGAGACTGATGACGAGCATTGGATTGAGGTCTGTCTCAGAAATGGTGACAAATATTATATGTATATGAGTGACTTCTCGACGATAGAAACTGATAGCGGGAAAGAGGACTCAGCAGACATTTTTGATAATCTGTATCTAGCCGACTGAGTATTTTCTAACTATACTGAAATGAGAAACGGAGCAATTCGTATCATCATAAGTAATGTGTGAATTTTACAAGGAGAAGTATATGTCAGAACAGAAATATTTAGTCGTTACCGATGCGTGCTCGGACATCATTCCAGAGTATGCCGATAAAGAGGATATTAGAGTTATCCCCATGGAAGTCACAATGACTGATGGAAAAGTATTTGATGCTACATATGATAATAAAAATATGAGCATGGATGATTTTTATCAGAGAATAGTATCTGGTCAGTTTGCGATGACAACAGCGATAACACCTCAGAGATATCTTGATTTCATGAGACCGCTTCTGAGTGAGGGAAACGACATATTGTATAATTGTTTCACGTCAGGAATGTCGAGTACATATAATAATGCAGTACTTGCAGCAGAACAGTTACGTGATGAATTTCCGGACAGAAAGCTCTTTGTAGTTGACAGTCTTAGTGCAACAGGCGGGCAGGGATATCATACTTATTTCTGTGCACTCAACAGAGATAACGGAATGCCTATAGAAGACAATGCCAAATGGCTTGAGAATACACGTGATCACATTCAGTGTTCATGGACGGTCAATGATCTTATGCATCTTAATCGTGGCGGAAGACTTTCAAAGACAGCAGCGCTCGTTGGAACGGCACTCAATCTGAAACCGATAGGGGATATAGATGATTCAGGTCATCTCGTAGCTATAGGCAAAGCACGCGGACGTCATGTATCAATATCGAAATTGTGCGAGATGCTCGTAAAGAGTATTGACGGTACAGAAGAAAGACCTGTTCTTATATGTCACTGTGACTGTCTTGATGATGCACAGGTTCTGAAAGAACAGATACTTATGACGGGTAAGGTGAAAAATGTTGTTATAGGCAGGACGGGACCTGTAGTTGGCACTCATCTGGGGCCTTCGGGATTGACATGTTTCTATTTCTGTGACCGCAGACTTAAATCGATATGATATTCGATAAAACATCATAATTTCTTCACTTTTTCTGTCAAAAAAGCTGAAATTGATGTAACATTTTCGTAAAAACTGTGCAATATTTATGTGCTTTTCACTTTGAACAAAGTGTAAAGCACATTTTTTTAAATCTTAAGGGGAATGATGTGATCAGTTTGCATAAAAATGACAAAAGAAAATAGATGTTTTGGCTGATCTTGGGAAATATTTGATTTGACTCTAAAACATTCGAGTGATATTATTACTTTCGGTTGCGGGACAGTCCCGTAATAATAATCATTCAAAGAGGAGAATAAAATTATGAAAAAGAATCTTGTAGCAGCAGTACTTACAGTAGCAATGGTAGCAACAATGCTTACAGCTTGCGGAAGCAAGGATGCAGCAGCAACAACAACAGCTTCAACAGCAGCAGCTTCAACAGTTTCATCTGAGGTTGTTTCAACATCAACAGCAGCTTCTACTTCAACAGTTGCTTCAACAACAGAGACAGCTTCAACAACAGAGACAGCTTCAACAACAGAAGCTTCTTCAACAGAAGCTACATCAACAGAAGCTACAACAACAACTACAACAACAGCTGAGTAATCATTTACAAAGCTGCAGTAAAAAAGACCTGCCGGTTTTCCGACAGGTCTTTTTTTATCTTCATTTATATTGTGGATATGTATATCATTTTATCACTGCTGTCTTTTCGATAAGTTCAAGTGCTTTGATCTTCATCATCTGCTGAGCACAATATCCTTTGCCTTCCTGCTCGATCATGTTTTTGACCTCATCAGCTGAAGTCTTAAGTGTGTCAGTCTGATATTTGCTGTAATCATCTGAGGTTACTTTGATATTGTTTTCGCTGCAGATCTTCTGATAGATCATATCCTTTGCAGCCTGTTCTTTTGAAGATGTGACAAGTGATTTCTCGTATTCGTCATCAGTCTTCTGTGTATAATCGCTGAATGACTGGTAAGGAGTATATCCATAATACTGAGAATACATTGTATTCATATACTGGTATGTCTGCTCATCCTTGTATTTCTGTAAAGATCTGAGCTGTTTTGTGTACTTGCGGGGATATCCTGATATCTTGCATTTTTCAGTAAGATATTTCTCAACTGCTTCGTCAGTTTTTGTTTTAGCATAATCGTCTTTAAGATACTGACGATAACCGTCTGCGGTATCTGCATATTCTGAAAGATTTGTCTTTACGAATTCATCGTTGAATTCAGGAGCGACTTCAAGACCGTTGATAGTAACATCAAATGCGGCTTTCTTTCCTGCAAGGGAAGTCTCGGAATATGAGTCAGGGAACGTTACATTGACAGTGACTTTTTCACCAGCCTTATGTCCGATGAGCTGATCCTCAAATCCTTCAATAAAACTTCCTGAGCCGATCGTGAGATCATAACCCTCAGCGCTGCCGCCATCAAATTCTTTTCCATCGATCTTGCCAACGTAATCAATATTGACGATGTCGTCTTTCTTGATCGCTGCAGTAGTCGTCTTATCAAGAGTCTTATGACTGTCAAGCTGTTTCTGTATATCTGACTGCATATCAGTATCACTTAGAGTGATATCTTTTTTTGTTACCGGGATTGTCTTATAATCATCACACAGTGTGACTTTTTTTGTGACATTGACATCCTTGATCGTTCCGTCATCATTGAGCTGTGCACTGAAATCGCTGTTTGCTGTCGTCTTGTTAACATATTTATAGATCTTTGTACCGGTGAAGATCACAAGAGCACATATGGCGGCGCATAATAAAGTGATCCAGATAATCTTTGAGATAAGATGATTGCGCTTTTCTTTGGCAACCTCTTTTCTGCGTTCTGTACGTTTTTCCTTACTGCTGCTTACGGAAGATTCTTCATCATCCGTTTTCTTTTTGAAAAGATTTTTCATAAAAACACCCGTGACACTATGTTTCATGTTGAAACTTACTGTCACTCCTCCTTTATCTTTTATTTGCCGATTAAATTGCTGTAACTTTATATATTCTACAACAAAAATGGCAATAAAGGAATGTATCTTTATGATATAGATGTAAAATATTCCCACATCTCGAATATTAATTTTATATAAAGTAGATTATTTATAGATAGCCGTATCGATTTTTGTGTTAACATATGTAATGATGCAAGTGTCGAAAGGTCAAAGGAAGCGAAGCAATTCGTAGCATCATTACAATAATGATGCAAGTGATTACAAGGAAAGGTTTATAGATCAATGCAAATAGATGAAGCGTCGGAAATAGAAGAGTGTGGTGATGTCAATGCTGTAAGAGGGCTGTCATCAGATGAGGTGAATGAGCGTGTGCGCCTTGGAAAGATCAATGTCAAGTCTGAGAGCGGCACAAAGAGCGTTGGTGAGATCGTAAAATCAAATATATTTACTTACTTTAACATGGTCTTTCTGATTCTGGGAGTACTTCTCATAATCGCCGGGTCATATCATGACCTTTCATTTATCATAGTACTTATGGCAAATGCGGCTATCGGGATAATTCAGGAGCTTGCTTCAAAGAATGTGCTCGATAAGCTGACTCTCGTGAATACTCCAAAGGTAATAGTATTCAGGGATAGCAGGAAAATAAAGATCGATTCTAAAAAGCTGGTGCCGGATGACTGCATTGAACTGTCGGGCGGAATCCAGATACCTGCTGATTGTGTTGTGCTTCACGGTACGATTCACGTAAATGAATCAATGCTTACCGGAGAAGCAGACGAGATAGAAAAGATGCGGGGAGATATGCTATATGGAGGAAGTTTTATCACAAATGGTGCCTGCTATGCAAAAGTAACAGAGGTAGGCGATGGAACATATGCAGCAAAACTTTCAAGAGAAGCGACAATGATGCAGAGCGGTGAGGAATCGCAGATGCTCCGCGATCTTGATAAGATACTGAAATTCGTAGGAGTGCTTATTATACCGATAGGTATCATTCTTTTTGTGCAACAGTATGCGTATTCACACGCAGGTTTTTCATCCAGCATTACTGGTATGGTTGCTGCTCTGATCGGTATGATCCCGGAGGGCATATATCTTCTTACAAGCGTGGCGCTTGCAGTGAGCGCGCTGCGTCTCGCAAAAAAGAAAGTTCTGGTTCATGATCTTAAGTGCATAGAAACACTTGCGCGAGTAGATGTTCTGTGCGTCGATAAGACCGGGACGATAACTGAAAAAGATATGAAGGTAAGGGCGATAGAGGCTGCAAGTGATACTCTGTCACCGGAGGAGACGGAAAATGCTCTTTGTGATTTTGCATATTCGATGCCGGATGCGAATGATACGCTTATAGCGATCAGAAATTTTTTTGAATCTGCGATAAGTGTACATCCTGATGAGGTCGTTCCGTTTTCATCCAAATATAAGTATAGTGCTGCTGCATTATATGGAAGAAATTACGTGCTCGGTGCACCGGAATATGTGCTGGGACAGAACATTGGTCAATACGAAGACATTATAGAAAGATACAGCCGCTTCGGGTGCAGAGTACTTGCATTTGCGCTGTATCCGTCGCTGCCACATGGGGAACAGCTTTCTGGCAGCTGCATACCGCTTGCGGTTATCGCGCTTGAGAATCCTGTACGTCGTGGAGCAAAGGAGACATTCAGGTATTTTGAAGAGCAGAGAGTAAAAGTAAAGGTCATTTCAGGAGATAATCCTGAGACAGTATCAGTTGTTGCAGGGAAAGCCGGTATAAAGGATTATAAGGACTATGTGGATGCCTCGACACTCGCAGGCAGAGCGGAAATAGCTGAAGCTGCAAAACGTTATACCGTATTTGGACGAGTGACTCCTGAGCAAAAAAAGCTGCTTGTCGCTGCGATGCAGAACGATGGACATACGGTGGCAATGACGGGCGACGGCGTAAACGATATAATCGCTATGAAAAAAGCAGACTGCAGCATTGCGATGGCATCAGGGTCAGATGCCGCGTCACAGACATCACAGCTGGTTCTTTTGGACTCTGATTTTACAAAGATGCCGTCAATAGTGGCTGAAGGGCGGCGCGTTGTCAACAATATACAGCGATCAGCGGTTCTTTATCTTGTAAAGAATATCTTTTCACTATTACTTGCGATATTCTCAGTAATACTAATGCTTGATTATCCGCTTGTGCCGTCACAGATCACACTGATAAGTTTCTTTAACATAGGTCTGCCGACATTCTTCCTTGCACTGGAACCGAATGAGGACAGGATAAGAGGGCGCTTTATGACTAATGTCGTTATACAGGCACTGCCTGCGGCGATAACAGATTTTCTTGCAGTGAGCGGACTTGTACTTTTCTGTCGTGAATTTGGGATAGATGCCGAATGTATGTCGACATCAGTAAGTATTCTTGTTGCATGCATAGGTTTTTTGATCCTGTTCCGTATTATGTGCCCGATGAAGAAAGAGCATATACTTATTCTGGCGGGATGTATTGCAGGCTGGCTGATCGGTATGCTGAAGTTTGGCTCATTCTTCGGAATAACAGCGCTTTCAAAGCAATGTGCGATGCTTATGGCGGTATTTGCGATCGCAGCCGATACGATTCTGCATTATCTATCAGCCTTTTCACGAGTGATACATGCGAAATATCTGAGAAAATATGAGCGTAATATCACAAAAGAAAAACATCGCTGAAGATGACATTATTAAAGTTTTAAAATAAGTACAAAAAACGCATTGACATTGATGTTTTTTAAGAGTATATTGATTTGCGATAAATAAATCATTAATTAGCTAAATAAAAATGCTTTTTAGCCGAGTACCAAGGGGCGTTCTACTCGTGCAGTTGTGGACACACGAAAGGAGCGAATTATGAAAACATTACGTGTGAGATTTAAGGACAGTAGTAGTATTATAAGTTTCGTCAATACTGTTTCCAAGTACCATCATTCTAATTTTGATCTTTGTTCCGGAGAACATATGGTTGATGCAAAGTCGATTCTTGGTGTTATCTCATTGGGATATGGATATGTTCGTGATCTTAAGATAAGTAATTCCGGTGACGATATGGAAAAGCTTATGGGAGACCTTGAACCGTATATCGCGTGATTTTGCAGAATAAGTACAGGATATTATGAGATTGGCTGTGCCCGCGCCGTTTGGCGTAGGCACAGTTTTCTTTTGCGCGAATAGCGAGGAAACGTTCCATCGTGCTCGCACGAATGGAACGTCGACGAGCATCGCGGCAGTGAGGAGCATTGCTCCGAACGGCGCGAATAGCGAAATTCGTGTACTTGTCACAACCCGATGAAAAGGATATACTTAAAAAGGCAAATTTTGATGGTGTGGTGCGGAATGGAAGAGAATGTAAAAGCATATCTGTATCAGATGGTACAGGACAATGAGTATATGAAAATGTTGGGAATCGAACTTCTGGAGGTAGATGAAGGATATGCTAACGGTCGTATCTATATAGAAGATAAATTGCTCAATCCCAACAAGACGGTTCATGGAGGATGTTTGTATTCTCTTGCTGATATTATTGCAGGAATCGCGGCAAGTTCATATGGGAAAAAGGTTTGTACGGTTTCAGGTAATATGAATTACGTCAATCCGGCATATGATACGAAATATGTATATTGTGAAGCAACTGAGGTGCGTCAGGGAAATCATCTGGGCGTCTATGACGTAAGGCTTACAAATGACAAGAACGGCGTGATAGAAACAGGATCTTTTACATATTATAATCTGAACGATGATCTTACTGACAAATAAGAGCGAGACCGGCAGATGAAGACAGTGCGCAGCGATTGCTGAGCAGGCAGTAGCAGGGAGAAGTCATTATGGAAGTACATGATATTTCACAGCTTACGCTTCTAAATAAATGGAATGGAATTACTGATAATGGAGAACTGACACCGTCAGGGGCGGCAGCCATTCAGGCAGAGAAGATGAATGCTTCGCTTTCGTCATCATCCGGTATATCAGCTGTCTCATCTGTATCAGGAAGTGGCGAAGTATCAGAAGTCAGCGATGTATCTGGCAGTAGTGCAGTATCCGGTGATAATGTGCTATCGGGCAGCAGTACTGCATCCGGCAGCAGTTCTATTAACAGTATCGAAGATTCAGACGAGCGGATAAAAGCGATGACTGAGAATGAATCGCAGCTTCAGGGAGCGCAGTCCACGGATGCGAGTGAGACTCTCAGTAAGACTGACAGCGAATTTATAAAGCTCCTTGCGCAGGAACTCACGAAATCGACGGAAACATCTTCGACAAACAGCGAGTATTCTTCACTTTCGTCGCAGCTTGGAAATTCAGTGCTTTCTCAGCTTGAATCATCAGCAGGAATCACGTCGACATCCGGTAGCAGCAGTTCTCTTGTGTCAAGTCTACTGACGGCATCAGATGGTCAGTCGTCGACCGGAACAGCAACATCAGAAAGCAGCGACAGTGATTCGGCGTTGTCAAAGCTTTCAAGTGACCTTATGGGCACATCAAGTGGCAGAAAGGTTATGAATGCGATGATAGACGGTCAGCTTTCATCAACTGTGATGACTGACAATAGTGATGATGATAATGACAGCAGCGGATTTAGCAGCGGGTCGATGACAGGAGACCTTGGAATCTGATGCAGGCACTAAAGAAATTATTGTGCTATGAGCTTCTGTAAGCAATAGAATTCTGAATAAGGGTGGCGCTTGACACTCGTATAATGATATTAGAAAGAGATAAGGAAAATGAGAATCGGCAGCGGATATGATGTACATAGATTAACTGAAGACAGGAAGCTGATCATTGGCGGCGTTGAGATTCCATACGAGAAGGGACTTCTTGGGCACTCGGATGCTGATGTACTGCTTCATGCGATAATGGATGCACTTCTTGGAGCAGCAGCGCTTGGCGACATCGGTCTTCATTTTCCAGATAATGATCCTGCATATGAGGGCGCGTCATCTATCGAACTTACGAAGAAGGTAAGGGAGATATTGGATGATCATTTATTTTACATAGAGAATGTAGATGCAACGGTGATCGCACAGGCTCCGAAGATGAGACCTTATATTGATGAGATGAGGAAGAATATCGCGGAAGCGCTTGATATCGATATAAGTCAGGTAAGTGTCAAAGCAACGACTGAGGAAGGACTCGGATTTACCGGGAGAAGCGAGGGAATAGCGGCTCAGGCGGTATGTATCCTTGAGAGCCCGTCAGACCTTTCTGCACCTGATATAACGCAGGACATGAGCGCATGTCAGAAAAATGGAGACAAGGGATGCTGTATGTCTGATTCTACATCTGTCGGAGCGCAGACTTTCCGATGTAGCAACTGTCAGATGCATGATAAATGACGGCATACAATGGCGAAAGGAAAGGACAATGGGTTATTTTAAAGATATAAAAGAGGAATATGAAGTCATAAAAGAACGGGATCCGGCGATACATTCAATATGGGAAGTACCGCTGTATGCAAGCTTTCGTGTTATGAGAAAATACAGGAAAGCTCATAAACTCTATCAGGAAGGGCATTTTTACAGAGCGAGAAAGATTTCACAGAAAGCCGCACGTGATACAGGTATTGAGATTCATCCCGGAGCGCAGATCGGCAAGGGATTCTTTATAGATCATGGGAATGGTGTCATCATCGGTGAGACCACGATCATTGGTGACAATGTCACACTTTATCAGGGAGTCACACTTGGTGGAACGGGCAAGGAACACGGTAAGCGTCACCCCACTATCGGTAATAATGTAATGATAAGTGCGGGGGCGAAGATACTTGGTTCATTTAAGATAGGCGATAATTCGAAGATAGGCGCAGGCAGCGTGGTACTTGAGGAAGTACCGCCGAATTCGACTGTAGTAGGTGTCCCGGGACGTGTCGTCAAGAGAAATAATATCTCTGTTCATCCACAGGATGATATGGATCAGGTAGATCTTCCGGATCCGATCGAGGACGATATCGATCAGCTCAAGAAGTGTAATAGCGAACTGACAAATAGGGTAATCGAGCTTGAGAATGAACTGAAGGAATGCCGCAAGAAAGAATCAGGGCTCGCACAGGAACTTGATGACTGCAGATGCGGTGAAGAGAGTAAGAATAACATATAATATCAGGAAGGTGGATCTATAATATGAAGATATATAACACGATGGCGCAGAAAGAGGAAGAGTTTAAGCCGATAGAACCGGGAAAGGTCCGGATGTACGTCTGCGGTCCTACCGTTTACAATTACATACACATTGGCAATGCAAGACCGATGATCATATTTGATACGGTAAGAAGATACATGGAATACAAGGGGTACAAGGTCAACTATGTATCTAATTTTACTGATGTAGATGATAAGATCATCAAGAAAGCAAATGAAGAAGGTGTTGAATCATCAGTTATTTCTGAAAGATATATCGCAGAATGCAAGAAAGATATGACCGCACTTAATGTGAAACCGGCAACGACTCATCCGCAGGCAACGAAAGAGATCGGCGGCATGATCGATATGATTCAGAAACTGATAGATAAAGGGTATGCTTATGCGGCAGCGGATGGAACGGTATACTACCGCACACGTGCATTTAAGGAGTACGGAAAACTATCACACAAGAATATAGATGATCTCAGGAGCGGTAACAGAGAACTTAAAGTAACCGGTGCCGAGCAGAAAGAGGATCCGCTTGATTTTGTTCTTTGGAAGCCGGCAAAACCCGGAGAGCCTTCATGGGATTCGCCGTGGTGCAAAGGACGTCCCGGCTGGCATATAGAGTGTTCAGTCATGAGCAAGCGTTATCTTGGGGATACGATAGATATTCATGCCGGCGGTGAGGATCTCATTTTCCCGCATCATGAAAATGAGATAGCACAATCGGAAGCTTCTAATGGAGTGACATTTTCAAAATACTGGATGCACAATGCATTCTTAAATATTGACAATCATAAGATGTCAAAGTCTGCGGGAAACTTCTTCACAGTACGTGAGATAACGGAAAAATATGATCCGCAGGTACTTCGTTTTCTGATGCTTTCGGCACACTACAGGAGCCCGCTTAATTTCTCAGACGAGCTTATGGCATCTGCAAAGAATGGATATGAGAGAATCGTGAACTGCGTATCATCGCTTGACTATCTTATAGGCAAAGCGTCAGATGGCGATATGTCTGATGATGAATCAGGAAAAATAAAAGAAGCAGATAAGTTCCGCGCACAGTTTGAAGAGAAAATGGATGATGACTTTAACACTGCAGATGCGATAACTGCGATATTTGATCTCGTCAAATATACAAATCTGAATACAGATGACAGTAGTTCAAAGAAATATCTTGAGACGATTAAGAAGGAAATAGTCACACTTTCAGATGTGCTTGGACTTATAGTCGAAAAACAGGAAGAATCCGTAGACGCTGATATCGACAAGCTTATCGAGGATCGTCAGGCGGCAAGAAAGAATAAGGATTTTGCAAAGGCTGACCAGATCAGAGATGATCTTCTAAAGCAGGGCATCATTCTGGAAGATACAAAAGAAGGAGTCAAATGGAAGAGAGCATAACATCCGGGACTCCGGAGAACTTCCGCACGGAAGTCAGCCGCGTATTTAACTGCAAGCATGTAGACCTTAAGACGTATTCTCCACTCACACTTGCGTATATTGGTGACGGTGTATATGATCTCATCATCAGAACAGTAGTAGTGGAGCGCAGTAACAGACCGGCAAGCAAGCTTCATCATGAGACAGTAAAGTTTGTGTCAGCGGTGGCACAGGCAAAGTTCATTGATTCAGTCGAAAATGAACTTACACCGGAAGAAGAAGCGGTATACCATCGCGGAAGGAATGCGACATCATACACATCCGCGAAGAATGCATCGATCGTAGAATATCGAAAAGCAACGGGACTTGAAGCACTGTTCGGATATCTTTATCTTGCAGATCGTATGGAACGAGTGCTGGAACTTGCACACATGATGATCGACAGATGCGGGATGAAACTTTAGAGCGAACATAAAACAGAAATATCAGAAGTGTATCAGCACAAAGCATGATACAGGGAGAGCATAATGGATAGAAACAGCACAGGCAGAAGAAGCGAAGGCAGATCATCATACGGCGAAAAGAAGTCGTATGGCAGCAAGAGTTCATACGGCGAGAAGAAGTCTTATGGCGAGAAGAAATCATACGGCGAGAAAAAATCGTATGGCAGTAAGCGTTCATACGGCGACAATGATTCAAAGTCATATGGCGAGAAGAAGTCTTATGGCGAAAAGAAGTCTTACGGCAGCAAGCGTTCATATGGCGACAATGATTCAAAGTCATATGGCGAGAAGAAATCATATGGCGAGAAAAAATCGTATGGTAGCAAGCGCTCATACGGCGACAATGATTCAAAGTCATACGGCGAAAAGAAGTCTTACGGCGAGAAGAAGTCTTACGGCGAGAAGAAATCGTATGGCAGTAAGCGTTCATACGGCGACAAAAAGCCATATAGCAGCGTAAAGACGGCAGCAGCGCGAGACTCTTTTGATGAGGTAGATGTGTTTGAAGCAGCCGGCGCTGCAGAGCGTGATTATTCAAAAACATCAGCAGCTGGAAATACATCATCTAAAGTGAATACATCATCTGTTCAGGCATCAGTATCTGAAGAAAATCAGATCGGCGAGGATCAGATGCGCCTAGAGGGACGCAATGCCGTTATTGAGGCTTTCCGTGCCGGAAGGACGATAGATCGTGTATACATTCAGGATGACTGTAATGATGGTCCGATTCTTACGATAAAGAGAGCAGCAGAGAAAAACGGTGCACAGATAAGATTTGTCACAAAGCAAAGACTTGATCAGATGTCAGAGACTCACAGACATCAGGGAGTTATCGCAGTGGCAGCGGCATATGCGTACGCAGAGGTCGATGATATACTCAAAAAAGCAGAAGAAAAGGGAGAAGAGCCTTTTATTTTCCTGCTTGATGGTATTGAAGATCCGCACAATCTTGGAGCGATAATCCGTACGGCTAATCTTGCGGGAGCACATGGCGTGATCATAACCAAGGATCGCGAAGTCGGGCTTACTGCGATAGTAGCAAAGGCATCAGCAGGTGCACTTGCATATACGCCGGTCGCAAAGGTCACAAATCTCGGGCAGACGATAGAGAAGCTCAAGGAAAAAGGAATGTGGTTTGTATGCGCAGATATGGATGGCGCACCGATGTATGACCTGAAGCTTACAGGACCGATCGGAATGGTCATAGGAAATGAAGGCGCAGGAGTAGGCCGTCTCATCAAGGAAAAATGCGATATGACGGCATCGATTCCTATGCATGGCGATATCGATTCGCTGAATGCTTCAGTGGCAGCAGGAGTGCTCGCATATGAGATCGTAAGACAAAGGCACTGTTCAATAGAGAAGTGAAACTGTAAGCTTTGTCTGACAAAGGTGCAGTACCATAGAGAAGTGAAACTGTAAGCTTTGTCTGACAAAGGCATTGGTCAAAGACGATGAAACGAGATAAATACAGTAATTATTCAGACGAGGAACTTATTGATATGATGCGGGACGGAGATGATCCCGATGAGATCATGGAGTTCCTCGTAAATAAATACAAGAATATGGTAAGAAGCAAAGCCGGGTCTATGTATATGCTGGGTGCTGACCGTGATGATCTCATTCAGGAAGGCATGATCGGGTTATTTAAAGCTGTCCGGGATTATGACGGAGGAAGAGATGCGGCTTTTTCAACATTTGCTGATCTATGCATACTCAGGCAGATGTATAAGGCTGTTGAAACGTCAAACCGGGAGAAGCATATACCGCTCAATTCGTATATATCGATCTATGGTGATGCCAGAAAAGATGCCAGAGACGGTGAGTACTCAAATGCACAGCTTCTTGATGCACTTCCGGAACTCAGCTCGCGCGGTCCTGAAGACAGAGTGATCGATGAAGAGAGTGTAAAGCTGATAGAGGAAATAATAGACAGGGAGCTTAGCGCGTTTGAGCGGAAAGTATTTGATCTATATGTGATCGGCATGCGCAATACCGAGATATCAAAGATACTTGGCAGAAGTGAAAAGTCGACCGATAATGCACTTCAGCGTATAAAGAATAAGCTCAGGAAAGCAATAGGACATACATCGTCATGAATCTTATCCCGATATTTCTCGATTTTTCCCACATTTATGAACAGCAGGTGCAGTTAGATGGAATTGCACATGTGATGATAGACTGCAGTGATATTCCGGGAACAAACGGATACTGTGATGAAGCAGCTGCCATAGAGATAAGACAGCGTCTTGAGAGACACATATCTGCGCAGAAAAAAGAATCCTGCGGAAATCTGGACGAAAACAGCGCCCGCCTCTTATTTACCGACAACGGAAATTACCATTACGTAAGCAATATCCGCGCCGGCATGATAGATGCGCCGTTCGATATGATCGTCTTCGATCATCACACGGATATGCAGCCGCCAAGATTCGGCGGACTTATGAGCTGCGGCTCATGGATACGTGATACTCTTTTGGAAAATAAGATGCTTGGGCAGGTGGTAATCATAGGACCGCCAGATGTTGATAGAGCAGATGATAACGCAGAAGATAACGCAGAAGATAACGCAGAAGATAATGCAGAAGATAATGCAGCCGGTATAGAAGATATTGTAGAGAAATATTCTGACAGGGTTATTTTTCTTTCGGAAAATGAACCAGACATCGCGGATAAGATCACGCGAAGACTGGCGTCGTCAGCGAAACTTCAAGGAAATCGAAAAGTTTTTATTTCCATTGATAAAGATGTATTAAGTAAGGACGAGTGTCCGACGAACTGGGATCAGGGCGATATGAGCTTTGAAAACATGAAGATAATCCTGGGTGATATAATAAATAGCGGCAGAGAGATATGCCGCATTGATGTGTGCGGCGAGCCTGAACCTGAGGCTTCGTCATCAGATATCGCAAAGAGCGGAGACATCAATATGCAGATAGTATGTTTCCTGCAGAAATGTTTGAAATAAAGAATATTTGATACGAAACAGATGAGAAGATAGATAAGAAGATAGACAAGAAGATAGACAAGAAGATAGACAAGAAGATAGACAAGAAGATAGACAAGAAGATAGATAAGAAGACAGATAAGAAGATAAATGGTATGTGCAGGAGCAGATTATGAGCGCACAAAAGACAGCAAAGACAGCTGATAAAGCTGATAAAGAAAATAAAAATGGAACGATGCTTCAGTGTTTTGAATGGTATCTTCCAAGTGACAGTTCACTTTGGAAAAAGATAGAAAAAGATGCGGCGAATCTGGCAGATATGGGATTCACTTCGATCTGGATGCCGCCTGCAACAAAGGGAGCATTTGGCGATAAAGGAACAGGGTACGCGGTGTATGACGTCTATGATCTTGGTGAGTTTGATCAGAAGGGATCAGTCGCGACAAAATACGGCACCAAAGACGAATATATAGATGCGATAAAAGCCTGCCACAAAGCGGGCATAGGCGTATATGCTGACACAGTCCTTGATCATAAGATAGGCGCGGATGAAGCAGAAACGCTTACTGCGGAGGAATGTGCATCTACAGACAGAACACTTCCGACATCAGGCGAAGAGCAGATAAAAGCATGGACAAAGTTCACATTTCCCGGAAGAAAAGGGAAATACTCTGATTTTATATGGGACAGCACATGTTTTGACGGTGTTGACTGGGATGATAACCGCAAGAAGAATGCGGTATACCTTTTTCAGGGACATAACTGGAACAGCGGAGTGAATTCGGAAAACGGCAACTATGATTATCTTATGGGCGCCGATATAGATTTCGATTCACAGAAGGTATGCGACGAGCTCACAAAATGGGGCAAATGGTATCTGGATACCACAGGCATTGACGGTTTCAGACTTGATGCTGTCAAGCACATAAAGGCCGGATTCTATAAAAAGTGGCTCACAGACATGAGAGAGTATTCAGGCAAGCCGCTTTTCACGGTAGGAGAATACTGGAACCGCAGCGTAGGCGAACTTGAAAACTATCTTGGAATGGTAAACGGCGAGATGAGCCTGTTCGATGTGCCGCTCCATTTTAATCTATTTGCCGCATCAAATGACGGATACAATTTTGATATGCGAAATATACTGAACGGTTCTCTCGTGGCGGAGAATCCGACGCACGCAGTCACATTTGTCGATAATCATGATACACAGCCGGGACAGGCACTGTGCTCATACGTAAGAGACTGGTTCAGACCGATGGCATATGCGATCATACTTCTCAGAGAAGGCGGGTATCCGTGCGTATTTGGCGGCGATCTTTCAGGAATACCACATGATAATATCGCGCAGATGAGAGATATCGGAACACTTCTTAAGATCCGCAGTGAGTATGCGTATGGAACGCAGCATGACTATTTTGATGACAGCCACTGCATAGGATGGACACGAGAGAAATACGGCATTGCAGTAATTATGAGTGCTCACGGCGATAGCGGAAAGACGATGTACGTAGGATTAGAACACGCAGGTAAGACTTACCGTGATATCCTGGGAAATAAGGACGATACGGTGACTATCGGAGCTGATGGCAACGCGATGTTCCCGGTAAAGGATGGAACGCTCAGCGTGTGGATGAATACTGAAGACAGAATTTGACATATCCGGATTTTACGAGTATTATCAGTTTACAAATTTAATTGCGAAAGCACTTTGACTGATTCCGTCTAGGAGTCTGCCAAAGTGCTTTTTTAGCCTCTCTGTCCGCGAAAAAGCATAACAACTTTGAGACAGCACGGGAGGAAATGTTATGAATACAATTTCATACGGTTTTGCAGAAAGACACTGTGACAAGCAGCTTGCAGCAATCTACGCGCTTTACGTTATCGGCGGAAGCTGGTACGATAAGTGCGGTATCGTTGAAAGGCAGGTGTCATAATGAACTTATATATAAGCGATCTTCACTTTGGACATACGAATGTTATCGCATTTGACAAAAGACCATATAAGGATAGGGATGAGATGGATTCCGACATGATAAGGCGCTGGAATGAGAAGGTGGCGGATGATGATCAGGTATATATTCTCGGAGATGTCTGCTATCACACGAAGAATACGGCAGATTGGTATCTGAAGCAGCTTAAAGGGCATAAGCATCTTATTGTCGGAAATCATGACGGCCTGCTCCTTGAAAATGAAAAGGCGCTTAAGTGTCTGGAGTCTGTTGATAAGATGCTTCATGTAACGGATGGGGAAAATGAAATCTGTCTCTGTCATTATCCGCTCGCAGAGTGGAACAAAGAGAGTTATGGTTCATATCATATATATGGACATATTCATGCGAAGAAGGATGAAGTCTATATGTTCATGAAGACAAAGCCGCACGCACTTAACGCTGCTGCGTGTATAAATAATTATGCACCGGCATCGTTTGACGAACTGATAATCAATAATGCCGCATTTCAGGCAAAAGATTGATTTTATAAAAAGGATTTAGGGGGATTTAGATAAGACAGCTGGCAACCAGAATCGAACTGGTGACCTCCACACTACCAATGTGGCGCACTACCGACTGTGCTATGCCAGCTTGCCGAATCAAAAAATATTAATCGACGCACTGAATTATATCAATCAATGTGAGAGATGTCAATTTATTCATTATGTGAATGATGAGCAAACGTTAAATGAATGATGAGTCACATAGATAAATAACACAAATTTTTTTTTTGTAGTATAATGTGTGATATTGTACTAAAGAATTATTATATAGATCTTAGAGGGAACAGAAATGCAAAAAACAGAAAAAAGCGCCGCGCAGATATTTGTACTTGGTTTTGCGGCGATGATATTTGTCGGAGCCTTGCTCCTGATGCTGCCTTTCGCATCACGTGATGGACATTCGATACCATTTATCAACGCACTTTTTACTTCAACATCAGCTTCATGCGTGACAGGACTTGTGCTGTATGATACATGGACGCAGTTTTCACTGTTTGGTCAGCTAGTGATAATAACTCTTATTCAGATAGGCGGTCTGGGTTTCATGATAATCGCTATGGAATTTTCTATCGCATCAGGAAGGAGAATAGGACTAAAGACCAGAGCGATGCTTTCAGAGTCGATGGGAGCTTCCCAGATCGGCGGTGTTGTAAGAATCGGGAAACGTGTGATCATCGGTACTGTAATGATCGAACTGGCAGGAGCACTTATATTAGCCATTAGATTTATTCCGATGTTTGGTATAAGCTGTGGACTGTGGTATGGTGTATTTCATTCAATATCGGCGTTCTGCAATGCCGGATTCGATCTTATGGGACAGGTTAAGCCGTCATCATCGCTTACATTATTTGCAGGCGATCCGGTAGTGAGTATAACCATAAGTGCACTTATCATTGTGGGTGGTATCGGATTTCTGGTGTGGAATGATCTCGTAGAACATAAGGGAAGATGGAAGAAACTCACATTTCAGAGTAAAGCGGCGCTGCTTATGACGGCACTGCTTCTTGTAGGGGGAACGATCCTGTTTCTCATTTTTGAACGTGATTATACGCTTAAGGATACACCGCTTGGCAAGCGTATCCTTGAGGCATTCTTTATGTCAGTAACGCCAAGGACAGCAGGATTTAACACAGTTGATATCGCATCGATGAGTGATGCATCTAATTTCCTGACTATGATCTTGATGTTCATAGGAGCATCACCGGGTGGTACCGGAGGCGGACTTAAGACAACTACAGTCATGATCGTATTTGCTTCGATGGTCGCATATATCGAAGGTAGAGACGAACCTATAGCGGGGCATCATCGTATTGCAAAAGATACGCTTGTCAAAGCACTTAGTGCACTTGCGATGTACGTCATACCTACAACGATCGGAACGATGGTACTATGCGCACAGGAAATTCCGTTTATGAATTCAGCATACGAATCTCTGTCAGCGATAGGCACAGTCGGACTTACAACGGGAATCACACCATCACTTCCGATGGCATCAAAGATAGCGATGATATCATTGATGTATATAGGAAGAGTAGGAAGTATGTCAATGTTCACTGCGTTTTCGCTTGGACATAAGAATACCGGACTTAAGAGACCTATAGGAGAACTTGTAGTATAGAATCGTGCAAAGCAATCAGACTAAAATGGCAAAAACGTGAAAGGATGTAGTTCAAATGAAATCAATGCTTGTGATCGGAGCCGGAAGATTTGGAGAGAATCTTGCCAAGAGGCTTACGAAGATAGGTTGCGAAGTACTTCTCGTAGATAAAGATGAGAATCAGATAAATAAATTCTCTTCATTTGTCACAGGAGCACAGATAGGTGATTGCATGGACAGAGATGTCCTGCATTCACTTGGTGTAAGAAATTTTGATATATGCTTTGTCTGCATTAGTCAAAACTTTCAGTCATCAATGGAGATCACGTCTCTTCTAAAAGAGGAAGGGGCAAAATATGTTGTATCAAAAGCTGATAGTATGCTTCATGCCGAACTTCTTACAAAGATAGGTGCGGATGAAGTTGTATATCCAGAGCGAGATATGGCATGGCGTACTGCCGTAAAATATGCTGCTCATGGAGCATTTGACTATGTTGAACTTTCGTCTGAGTATGCGATATTCGAGATAGCGCCGCCTGAAAGCTGGGTGGGTCACAGCATTGGAGACCTGAATGTCCGCTCAAAGCATAGTCTTAATGTTATCGGACTTAGGAATGGTGCTACGGTTCAGGCACTTACAAGTGCGGATTATATCTTTAAGCCGGAGGATCATGTTATCGTAGCCGGAAGCCAGAAGGACATTATGAAGATTTTGAAATAAGAGGTATCTGATAATGGAGATGCTTGATATAGTTGATGAAAACGGAATCCCTACAGGTCAGACGGTCGAGCGGATTTTGGCACACACCGAAGGCATACGTCACCGCACTTCACATGTATGGATAGCAAGGGAGAAAGACGGCGGAATCCAAATACTTCTTCAGAAAAGAAGTGATAGTAAGGATTCATATCCGGGATGCTATGATATATCAAGCGCCGGGCATATTCCGGCGGGGCAGGATTTTATCCCATCGGCACTCAGAGAATTAAAAGAGGAACTTGGAGTGGATGCTTCACCTGAAAATCTTATTTTCTGCGGGCAGCGTCACTTTGAATTTCAGAATTCGTTTCATGGAAGATCTTTTTGTGATAATCAGGTAAGTAATGTATATGTGCTAAAGCTTGATGTTCCCGAAAAAGACTTTACTCTTCAGACAGAGGAAGTTTCATCTGTAAGATGGATAGGTCTTGAAGAATGTCTTGATAAGATATCAAAAGAAGAAATACCGAATTGCATATTTCCGGAAGAACTTGAGATGGTACGAAGTACACTTATATGATAAGACTTAGGTGATAAGAGACGAGAGCACTCACTTGTGCATCTCGCCTTTTAATTTTGTGGCAATATCTTCGTATTCGTCAGCACTAAGTTTGGAAGAACTGCGGTGATCAGATCTTGGATCAAAAGGTGTGCCCCAGTCATCATTTGTTTTATATTTTGGTACAATATGAAAAACAAGACGCTCATCAATATCACCATAGTAGCCGTATTCTATCGCATCCGGATGAAATGCCCGCGTTATCGCTCCTGCAACGACAAACACATCTGCGAAAAATATGTTGCGTTCAAGTGTAGCAAGCTGGTTCAGGGAACTCTTTTTTTCCTTACTAACCATAAGAGCGCGCCCGATGCTATGCTGGTCACGATCAAGATATACATATGTCATATCAAGATCGCATATCTTAAGTCCATACAGACGATTACATTCACTGAAATTTCTGGATTTTCCGGTCTTACCGCTGTGGTGTTCGCTTGTATACTTCTCATATTCTTTTGCAAACTTCATATCTTCGACGAGCATATGACTGAATACGAGATCCAAAATCTGATCATGGACTGTCTGCAGTGTTTTTTCGGGATCTTTTCTGAGCGCGGCGAAGTCGAACTTATTGACTTCATCGATCATATCGCTATGCATTTTTTTATGATGGACGATATCAGAATAATGACATTCATCCATAAGTGCTTCTTCAGCATAAAAATGATATCCAGTGAAATCGCGGATATCGCAGAGTATGCTGAGCAGCTCTTTCTGAGTGACATTGATACAGTGGCGCTGCAAAAGCTGCTCAATGTCGCGGCCGACACGGAGTATCTGCTTGTGCTGGTTGTCTATCATATCTATACCGGTGGCCATGTAAGGACGCCAGTCGAATTTCATATCGAACATTATCTATCCTCCAGGATATGTATATATTTAAGAGCGGCATATAGCTGTCTTTTTTTTATTTTACTACATTGTTTGGAATTTGTGTATGAGACTGACTAAAAAAATAATGTGATTATTAGCTGAAATACGCTCTGATTTCATGCTGGCAATGAGCAACGCGGCTTTATAATACGTATTTTTATTTTATGAAATAGTACAACTTGAACACCCGATGATACAACTGCTACGATGGTTACAGCAGGTAACAGTCAACAGATTAAGCGATGGAGGGTAATACTGATGGAGAATATAAGAAATTACAAGTTTTGGTTTGCGACAGGTTCACAGGATCTGTATGGTGATGAGTGTCTGAAAAAAGTAGCGGAACATTCGAAGAAGATCGTTGAAGGATTAAATGAATCAGGAATCCTTCCTTACGAGATAGTGTGGAAGCCGGTTCTTATCGATCAGGCTTCTATAAGAAAGACATTTAATGAGGCAAATGATGATCCGGACTGTGCCGGTGTGATAACATGGATGCATACATTTTCACCGGCGAAGATGTGGATAATCGGACTTCAGGAATACAGAAAACCTTTATGCCATCTTCATACACAATTTAACGAAGAGATACCTTATGATACGATCGACATGGATTTCATGAACGAGAACCAGTCAGCGCATGGCGACAGAGAATTCGGTCATATCGTTACGAGAATGGGAATAGATAGGAAGATCATCGTCGGACACTGGATGGATCCGGATGTATCAGAAGAACTTGGAATGTGGATGAGAACCGCAGTTGGAATCATGGAATCATCACACATTAGAGTATGCAGGTTTGGCGACAACATGAACAATGTCGCAGTTACTGAAGGCGATAAGGTTGAAGCTCAGATGAAATTCGGCTGGGAGATCGATCACTATAATGTTAACGATCTTGTCGATATCACAG
>JAGPKJ010000004.1 GCA_018053995.1 Lachnospiraceae bacterium
TCTGCTTATGACTGGATATAGCGAAGACCTGTTTTATTTCAATGATCCGCACGGTAGTCTTGGATCGATATCGTATCCGAGAAATCTTGTATTTGAAAGGCATCATGAGATGCTCAATATGGCAGTCGGGGTAAAACGGTTATAATCAAGTGGCGACAAAATTCAGATCCAGCCGCCATCAACGGTAATGATCTGCCCGGTGAGGTACGAGGGCGCATTTATGAGCTGGAGGACTGTCTGCGCGATCTCTTCCGGCTGCCCCATCCTGTCGGCGGGAATCTCGCCGATAAGGGCTTCGCGTTCATCCTCCGAAAAACATTTATTCATATCGGTATCTATAACTCCACATGCGACGGCGTTAACCTGTATCCCGCTTGGCGCAAGTTCTTTTGAGAGGGCTTTAGTGAATGCGTTAAGACCTCCCTTGCTTGTCGAGTATGCGACTTCCATTGAGGCACCTACGCTGCCCCATACGGAAGATATGTTTATGATGCGTCCGCTGTGCTTGTGGAGCATCATGGGTATCGCAAGACGGCTTGTGTAGAATGCAGCATTAAGGTTGACATCCATAAGGCGCTGCCAGTCTTCAACAGACAGATCGGACAGAAGACCTATATATGAAATGCCTGCGTTGTTGACGAGTACATCAAGATCATTTATCCCATCAAAAAGTCTTTCTACATCTTTATAATTCCCCATATCCCCGATAAATGGAATACACATTATGCCGTATTTCTCCGAAAGGTCTGTGGCGATCTTATGAAGCTCATCCCCAGTGTTTGAACATGTTATATAGAGATTCATCCCCGCTTTTGCGAGTTCATATGCGGTCGCACGACCGATCCCGCGCGATGCGCCTGTTACAAGTGCGTATCCTTCAGCCATTTTATTTACCTCCAATGTATACGTCGATATATTTTGACCCTCGAGTACATATATATTATACTATAACGAGGGTGTTAAAAGTAGTTATTGTGCTGTAATGCTATGAATTGCTTCGTTTTGTTAAAATGCAGTTCTAACATTTACAACTTGTGTAATCTTGCAATATTCGTAATACGCTGATTTACTGAGCCGGATATCCGGTTCGATTTCTGGATTGTAAGAATAAGCCGTTCGCGGGAAAGAGGTGCCATTATGACAGATATGATAATAGTAGGCGGGGGCCCGGCAGGAATGGGTGCTGCTATATACGCAGTGAGAGCGGGACTTTCTGTAAAGGTGATCGAGCAGAGTCCTGTGTGCGGCGGGCAGATGCTCAGCACATATGATATAGATAACTATCTTGGACTTCCGGGAATGGGAGGCATCGAGCTTGGGCAAAAGTTCCGCGAACACTGTGACAGACTTGAAGTCACATTTGATACGGCTGCGGTCGAGAGATTTGAGCTTCAGGGAGATGTGAAGAAGATATATCTGGAAAATGGTGAAATAGAAGAAGCACATACAGTCGTTCTCGCTATGGGAGCTTCACATTCAAAGCTTGGAGTTCCGGGCGAAGAGGAACTTGCAGGTATGGGAGTCTCATATTGCGCGACATGCGATGGTGCTTTCTTTAAAGGGAAAGATGTGGCTGTTGTAGGCGGCGGTGATGTTGCTGTCGGCGATGCGATATTTCTTGCCCGTAAATGCAGTAAAGTCTATGTGGTGCATAGGCGTGATTCGCTAAGGGCAGCAGGATCGCTTCAAAAGAAACTGTTCGGGCTTCCTAATGTAGAGATGGTCTGGAACAGCACTACGGATTCAATTAATGGCAGTGAACAGGTTGAAAGCATTACTGTATCAAATAAGAATGATGGAGCCGGGCGGGACATAAATGTCAGTGGAGTATTTATCGCAACCGGGATAAATCCGAATACCGCGCTATGTCGTGATCAAATTAAATGTGATGACAGAGGATATATCATTGCAGGAGAGGACTGTGCTGCAAGCATTCCTGGTGTATATGCGGCAGGCGATATCAGAGGCAAGGCTCTGCGTCAGATCATAACAGCTGTCGCGGACGGAGCTAACGCTGTAACATCGGCACAGAAGTATCTCGATGCATGATTCAAAAGAGTGCGGTAGACGTTATATAATATAGTAAAATCCACAAATAAAACACATTTTTAGGTCTTTTTTTGGTCATTCTGGGTTGACATGAAAACACGGGGGTGATATATTATTACTCGGATGTAATAATTCCGTAATATTTGAAACCAATTTGTAATAATAAAACGACTGAGATAGTATAAACCCAGAGAGAGGTTATTATATTGATAAAAAATAAAGCAGCAAGGACATTTGCAGCAGCCACAGCAGCCATTCTGTTATTTACCGCTACAGGAATGGACGTCAGTGCATCAGGCAACATATCTTCTGTTCTTCCTTCAGCGGGAGTCAATTATTCGCTTTCATCTGATGGAACAGCTTTATCTTCAATGAAGAAGGACGCTGATAAGAAGAATGGAACTTCTTCAGGGACTACTAAAAGTACATCTTCAAATAGCAGTAATGCTTCAACAGTTACTCCGAGTGTTCTTGGAACATCGCTTACAGCACTGAACGGAGATTCAGCAGATTCGATCTTGAGTGCGTCTTCAGCAGCAACTGAATCAGCAACAGCCGCTACACAGGCGACTACTGAAAAGACAGAAAAGAAGATAGAAGATACGTTGATCGTATCTCAGCTGTATGAGAAAGGTCTTGCAGCAGCAATAAATTCAGATCTTGATGATGATGAAAAGGATGATTTCGCAAACCTTGTCATCGCGCAGGTCAATGACTATGTCAATGTAAGATCATCTGCAAGTGAAGATAGTGATGTTGTAGGTAAGCTCTACAATGATTCCGTCGGTACTTATGAAGGTGAAGAGAACGGCTGGTATAAGATATCATCCGGATCAGTAGAGGGCTACGTTAAGGCAGAATACTGTGTTACAGGTAATGATGCCAAGTCACTGGCACAGAAGGTCGGCAAACGAATCGCAACAGTAACAACGACAACACTTAAGGTTCGCTCTGATGCATCACAGGATGCCTCAGTTGTAGGTCTTGTTCCTATAGAAGATGAACTTCTTGTTTCGGATGAGCTTGACGGATGGGTTAAGGTCAATATCGAGGAAGGTGATGGCTATGTTTCAGATGATTTCGTTAAGCTGTCAACTGAATTCGTAACAGCTGAATCAAAGGCTGAAGAAGAAGAAAGACTTGCCAAGGAAGCTGCTGAGGTCAAGAAGGCTCAGGAAGAAGCTAAGGCAAAAGAGGATGCAGACAAGAAGAGCAGCAAGAAGAGTGATTCAAGCGATTCAAAGAGTTCAGGCTCAAAATATACAGATACAGGTTCATACGCAGCAGCCGGAAGTGCAACAGGATCCAATGTCGCAAAATTCGCGCTTCAGTTTGTTGGAAATCCGTATGTATACGGTGGATCAAGTCTGACAAACGGAACTGATTGTTCAGGATTTGTAATGAGTGTATATAAGAACTTTGGTGTAAGCCTTCCGCATTCATCAGCAGCAGATAGAAGTGTTGGTGCAACAGTAGGAAGTCTTGCTGAAGCGCAGCCTGGAGATCTGATCTGTTATTCAGGACATGTTGCTCTTTATATAGGCAATGGTCAGATAGTTCATGCAAGTACTTCAAAGACAGGTATCATCACATCGTCAGCATCACATCGTACGATTCTTTCAATCAGACGTGTTCTGTAACTGATGGTAAGATGATAGGATAGAATTACGAGAGTTTTAAACTATAACGTAGTAATTTGCAGCATCATGAAATAATAATAATCATAAAAATTAGGATCTTCAGGCAAGCGTCTGAAGATCCTTTTATTATTTGCACATGTCATGATGTGAGTGTCAAAAGTAGCAATTGTGTTATGATCTGCATGCATAAGCGTGCGCTCAATATCATAAACTTAGATTCCGAGTTCCTCTAGCGCATATAGCGCGGCGCCTGTGGCACCGATTATCTCAGGATCGTCATTTACAAATATCGGTGCACCGAGTCTCTTTTCAAGACAGTGGATGACACCGACATTCTTTGCTACACCTCCAGTCATCATATATCCGGGCTGTGGATCGACACGCTTTAGAAGAGATATTGCTTTACCTGATATCGCTTCATGTACGCCATTTGCGATGTCTGCCTTTTCCTTGTTCTGTGCGATGATCGATATGACTTCTGATTCCGCAAATACGGTGCACATTGAACTGATCGTGACCTGCTCAGTTGATTTTAGTGAGATAGGACCGAGATCTGAAATATCCATTTCAAGTGTACGTGCCATTGCTTCCAGAAATCTTCCTGTGCCGGCAGCACATTTATCATTCATGACAAAGTCTGTTACATCGCCGTTTTCACCGAGCTTTATCGCTTTTGAATCCTGACCGCCGATATCAAGGATAGTCCGCACGTCTTTGTCAAAGTAACGTGCACCTTTTCCGTGGCATGATATCTCGGTAACATTTTTATCGGCGAAAGGAATTGAGACACGTCCGTATCCGGTTGAGACTATCATCGATATATCGTCTCTTTTAAGACCGGAACTTGAGATTACCTCGGCAAGTATCTTTTCAGCGGACTCGCTTGTCTTTGCACCTGTGCGTATGCTCCCTTTCCCTATTATCTTTTTGTCGCCGTTCATGATGACGGCATTAGTTGATGTTGAACCACTGTCTATACCAAGTACATATGTCATTTCTTTATCCTTTCCTTCACAGTTCTCTATGACGGGATGGTGCCTGTTTGCGGTATCTAAGGCAGGATCGTTGCCGTTCTTTGTTCTCAAAGTTTCAAGAAAAGCTTCGATTCGTGTTCTTATCTGTCCCTCACATTGTTCTGTAAGATCAGTCTCAATCTTGAGTATCGGTATATCAGTGAGAGTATGAAGCTCAGAATACTCATATGAATAAGAGTCGCAGAATTTTACTGTATGATATATGAGCCCGTCCAGATGCGCAGCCTGTTCCTTTATGAAATCATAACGATTTGATACGTCTGCCATTCTGAGACAAGGAAGCTGTGCAAGAAGCTCATTAACGTATGCAGATACGATATGATCATCATCGGCTGCGGACAGCATATCAGTATTAAATGTCCTGTCTTTGCGTGAGCAGGTGATATCAAATACGACATTTGCACACTCATCATCGAGAAGGTTTCTGACACCGTTACTGTATCTGGCACCGATAAGTCCAACGTGTGGACCCGACTTATATTCAGCAGATGTCTTTGCGTGGCACTCGGTACCGGCGCAGAGGAGCCTTTCGCGAAGAGAGGCAGGAGAGAAAGAAACTCCGCTGAATCTCTCGTATTCTGATATCATATTTTTTATCTGATCAGTATAGAGTGAAATGGCGGTATCATTTGATTTCCTTGGAAGATCAAGAACGTAGATAAATTTTTCGGGGTAGTGATCTTTTAGAACATCATACAGTCTTCTTACCGAGTCACAGCATGTTGTCAGTACAATACCGTCATAATCGGATTTCTGCATCTCTTCAAGCACAGATTTGACATATGAGCACATGTTTGGATGCATAAGGGTATCGGCAGCATTGAAATTTCTGACTTTGGGCTGCAGGAGTACCGGATCTGCGCCCATGGATGCAAGTATTTCAGTAGGTGTATATTTACAAATATAACCGATCATTATGATCTGTCCTCCTGTCCGATAAGTTCAAGGAAAGCCTCGAAACGCGTCTTTACCTGACCATCGTGATTGTTACGTCTGTCAAGGGCGTCGCCGTCAAGGATGAGCATGGGAATACCGGCTTCGCTCATCTTTTCCTTCATCAGCATGACGCCGCCGGAGGATTGCTTACATCCCCAGTGGCAGAATTCTATCGCAGCATCACAGTTGTATCGTTTTGCGAGCTGTACGCAGAAATCAGCTTTTCTTGAGAAATCGCCGTTATAGATGTTAAGGATCATCTTTTTTGCGATAGCATGAAGAGGATGCTCTGTGTCAAGCGGTTCTATGTAGTCGAGATTGAAATCATCGACGGCGATAGAATACTTCTTCCCATAGTTGAGATATGAGCGGAGAGTTTCCTGTGCATATGGTTCAAGGTGAATCCAAAGAAAACGTTTGTCGGTCGAAATGGGATAACGGTCAATTTCTTCTGACATTTCCCGGAAATAATCCTCAACCCATTTTTCACCGATATTGAGATGAGTGGCAAAAAGCATATAAAGAACAAGAGTCAGAGTGTTGGGGTAATAACGTTTGCTTCGTTTGTCAAGAAAATCGAGATAATACTGCTTCGCACGATTCTCACACGCAAGGGTCTCGCGAAGACGGTCGTGGTCAAATTTCTTTCCGGTTTTATTTTCCAATATTCCTATAAATTCGTTAAGCTGATCGACAACATATTCTTCAGACTGAGGTGTCCATATCTGCGGAACGTCGATCACATACGAATCGATACCATGTTTTTCTTTCATATATCTGAAAGTACCAATATTTCCGTCACATACCATAGACGTGGTTACGGATGCGGCTGGCGGAGGGATAAGTCCTTCATCAACTGCTCCAATGAAATTTTTATGATAGGAACATAGTGTCGATGCGATACCAGAAGCTTCAGCACTGTCTATCAGCGTGTCTTCAATATAGAATCCTGAAAGAAATGAAGCGAGGCATTCCATAGAGACACAGGAAAGGTCAAAGTTCTGGAGGATCTCAACAGGACCGAATATATTAGTCCAGGCGTATTGCTCCGGGTATTTAATGCCGTGAGCTGTAAGATAATCGGATTTGCTGTTTAGAATACGGTATGCATGTGGCATACGCTTGTCAGGAAGATATCTTTCATGGAATCCTTCAAGATACAGACTGCGATATAGAATGCGTCTTGCTTTTTCCGGATCTTCAGGGAGGACATTCCGTATCTTATTACCTAATATTTCTGCAATATTCATTACAAGTCTCCATAAATTCGTAGCATCATAATATAATTGTTGTTTTTGACACCCAATCATATGAATGTAGCATCGCAACTATTCTTTACACGTACTGATTATTATTAATCTGTACGGTATCTATAAGTATTTGCAACATCACACCTCATCTATCGTAAGGATGTGATTAATTGACGTCAAGACTTAATCACGGAAAATAGAATACGAGCAGAATACAGATGCGTCGAAGTGTCTGATGCAAATGCGTACAATTCGTTTGCATCATATCAAGACCGCATTGATATGACTGTTTTGTGCGAAATAAACAAATGTATAAAAATACATATGTAACGATGACATATATGGGAAAAAGAGTTATCCACAATTTTGGCGCCGCAAAGAAGCCAAACACGACTTATACACGAAATAGTGCACATTATCAACATTTTATTGTCTTAATCGTATCGATTTAAATACATGTGATATGAACGCTTGTTTTGTGTAGAATTGATAAAGATGTGCAAAGCGATGGAAAATCGTTGACTTTTGAATTGTATTACAAATATAAGAAATATCTGAGAATATTCGGACGAGTTCGGAAAAAACGCATATTGTGATTGTGCACAAAAAACAGATGCCGTTTTGTTTTATATTGCACAAAAAGACAAATAACTATTGCATATCGTAACTTAACGTGATATTCTTTTTATAGTTTCCGGAAACGTTACCGATAACGTTTCCAACAATGTTCAGAAATGAACGCAAACATTTATTAAAGGAGAGGATAAGAATGAAAAAGAGATTATTGAGTCTGGTTTTGGGAACATCAATGATAACAGCAATGCTTGCAGGCTGCGGCAGCACTAGTGCAGCTACTACAGCAAGCTCAGCTGCAGCAAGTGAAGCATCATCAGCGGCAGCTACATCATCTGCAGCAGCATCAACAGCAGCTTCTACTACAGCATCAACAGGCAGCGGCAAGGTTTATTACCTTAACTTCAAACCTGAGCAGGATGAACAGTGGCAGGCACTTGCTAAGAAATATACCGAAGAGACAGGAGTTCCTGTTACAGTAGTAACAGCAGCATCAGGTCAGTATGAGACAACGCTCATGAGTGAGATGGCTAAGAGCGATGCTCCTACACTTTTCCAGGTTAACGGACCTGTAGGTCTTAAGAACTGGAAGGATTATTGCTATGATCTTTCTGGATCAGATATCTATAAGCAGCTTACAAGTGATGATTATGCACTTAAGAATGATGATGGTTCTGTCGATGGTATCGCATATGTAATCGAATCTTATGGTATAATCACAAATACAGACCTTCTTAAGAAGGCAGGCTATACAACAGATGATATCCAGTCATTTGATGATCTTAAGAAAGTAGCAGAAGATATCACAGCAAATAAAGATACATTAGGTTTCTCAGCATTTACATCAGCAGGTATGGATTCATCTTCTGACTGGAGATTCAAGACGCATCTTGCAAATCTTCCTATTTACTTTGAGTATCAGGATGATAAGATTACATCAACAGATGCTATCAAGGGAACATACCTTGACAATTACAAGAACATCTTCGATCTTTACATCAACAATTCAACATGCGATCCTAAAGAACTCTCAGGCAAGACAGCTGATGATTCACGCAGTGATTTCGTTGATGGAAAGGCAGTATTCTATCAGAACGGTTCATGGGAGTATTCAGAACTTGCAAAGACATACAGTGATGATCAGCTCGCTATGATCCCGATCTATATCGGAGCCGGCGATGAGGCTAATCAGGGACTTTGCACAGGCACAGAGAACTATTGGTGTGTAAATAAAGAAGCATCTGAAGATGATATCAAAGCTACACTTGATTTCATGAATTGGTGCGTAACATCTGCTGAGGGAACAAAGGCTATGGCAGAAGACATGGGCTTTACAATTCCTTTCAAGACAGCACAGGAATCAACTAATCTGTTCGTAAAAGAAGATGCAGAGATGACAGCAGCAGGAAAGAAGCCTGTATCATGGAACTTCACTACAATGCCTTCAGAAGACTGGAAGAACGGCGTAGGATCTGCACTTACAGCATATGCTGCAGGAACAGGAACATGGGATGATGTTGTAGCAGCATTCGTTGACGGATGGGCAACAGAATACAAGCTTGCAAACAACGGCTGATTTTGTAGTAAACCAGAAGGGGTAAGCTGAAATACGCTTGCCCCTTTTTTTAGAAAGGTGGGCTTCATGCAGAAAGCAATCAGAAAATACTGGCCAGTCTTCGTTCTTCCAACATTTATCGCATTTATAATTGGGTTCGTATGGCCGTTCATTTGGGGAATAATTCTTTCATTCTGCAAATTTACAACAGTAAAAAATGTGAAATTCGTCGGACTTTCGAATTACAAGAACATATTTATCGATGATACATTTTCGCATGCGTTTTTATTTACGGCATTATTTGCAATAGTTTCGACGATACTGATCAATCTGATAGCTCTAGGCATAGCACTCCTTCTTACAAGAGGGATAAAGGGAACAAATACATTCAGAACGATCTTCTTTATGCCGAATCTTATCGGAGGCATCGTTCTTGGCTATATCTGGCAGATATTGCTCAACGGACTTCTGTCAGTGTGGAACAAACCGCTTCTCGCACTTAACGAGAAATATGGATTCTGGGGTCTGATCATACTCATGTGCTGGCAGCAGATAGGTTACATGATGATAATCTATATCGCCGGTCTTCAGAATGTCTCACCGGATCTTGTGGAAGCAGCAAGTATCGATGGCGCAACGAGAAGCCAGATCATTACAAAGATAAAGATTCCGATGATAATGCCGAGTATCACGATATGCACATTCCTTACACTTACAAATGCGTTCAAGCTCTTTGATCAGAACTTATCACTTACAGCAGGCGAACCGGCAAAAAAATCGCAGATGCTCGCGCTGAATATATATGATACGTTCTATAGTAGAAGCGGACCTCAGTGGAAGGGTATAGGACAGGCGAAAGCAGTAGTGTTTTTCCTTGTCGTTGTAGTCATCGCACTTTTGCAGCTCAGGCTGACACGTTCTAAGGAGGTGCAGCAATGATAAAAGGATCGAAAGCATCTAAACGGGCTAATAACCTGATTACAATTATTCTTACCGTAGTTAGCTTTCTTTATATCTACCCGATATTTATGATACTTATGAATTCATTTAAAGATGAGAATGCGATATCGACATCGCGTGCCTTTGAAATTCCGGATTCATCAACATTTGTCGGACTTAAGAACTATATATATGGCATTACTGAGATGGATTTCCTTAAATCATTCGGATACAGCGTTCTGATAACTGTCACATCAGTTGCACTTATCATGATATGCTGCTCAATGTGTGCCTGGTATATCACGAGAGTTGATTCGATACTGTCAAAGGGAATGTATTTCTTATGTGTATTTTCAATGGTAGTCCCGTTCCAGATGGTAATGTTCACACTGGCAAAGACTGCTGACACATTAAAGCTCAACAATCCGTTCAACATCTGTATCATCTATCTGGGATTTGGTGCGGGTCTGGCGGTATTCATGTTTTCAGGATTTATGAAATCGATACCTCTGGAAATAGAAGAGGCGGCGATGATAGACGGATGTAATCCGCTTCAGATATTTTTCAAGATAATAATACCGATCCTTAAGCCTACACTTATCTCTACAGCTATACTTGAGACAATGTGGGTATGGAACGATTATCTTCTTCCTACACTTGTGCTTGATATAAAGAAATACCGCACGATCCCGATGTCGATCCAGTATTTCCGTGGAAGCTATGGCAGTGTTCAGATGGCACCGATGATGGCTTGCATCATGATAACGATACTTCCGGTGATAATACTGTATCTCGTATGCCAGAAATATATAATAGAAGGCGTTGTTGCAGGCGCAGTCAAGGGATGATGTATGTTTTCTGAATCTTTTGTTAATAAATATTGAATCCATTGAAAAAAGAGGTGTCAATTGGTATAATCATATTATCAATCGAGGCAGCGCTCAAATGGGCGCAAGGTCGCGAAATATCCTATGAAAGGGATGATACATATGAAAATTGTTATAGTAGGAAAGAATATTGACATCACCCCCGGTCTTAAGAGCGCAGTAGAGGATAAGATCGGAAAACTGTCCAAGTATTTCACGGAGGAGACAACAGCTCACGTAACGCTTAGTGTGGAGAAGGACAGGCAGAAGATTGAGGTTACGATTCCTGTTAAGGGAAAGATAATCCGTTCAGAGCAGGTAAGCAGCGATATGTATGTATCGATCGATCTTGTAGAAGAGGTCATCGAACGTCAGCTCAAGAAGTACAAGAATAAGATCATTGATAAGCAGCAGGAAGACAGCTGTTTCCAGAAGGCATATATCGACAAGGATTATGCCGATGAAGATGAGATAAAGATCATCCGTACAAAGAAGTTTGAAGTAAAGCCTATGTATCCGGATGACGCATGTGTTCAGATGGAATTGCTGGGACATAATTTCTATGTGTTCATCAATGCTGAGAACAATCAGGTCAATGTTGTATATAAGCGTAAGAACAACACATATGGTCTGATCGAACCGGAAGCATAATTCGAGTTGAAAAAAGTTGTAAACTGAATTGCAGCTGCATATCTGAAAAAAAGTTCTGCAGTCCCTTGGCGATCAAGAGACTGCAGATTTTTTCATGATGATCGCCGGTCAAGGTTCAAGGCTTGCTTTTTTTAATATTTTTATAGAAAGTTCCGGTTTGTTTATTGCAAATAGAATAACCCTATGATACAATAAACCTACATGTGATAAAAAAATAACAATCATTTCAAATCAGTGCATTCCGGTAGTCCCGGACTGCCGTTTCATTATGGAAGGGAGATCAGAATGGCAAAGAAAATCGTACTAGCAGGCGCATGCCGTACAGCTATCGGAAAGATGGGCGGAGGACTTTCAACAACACCGGCAGCAGATCTGGGTGCAGCTGTAATAAAGGATGCACTGAAAAGAGCAGGAGTATCTGCTGATAAAGTCGATCACGTATATATGGGCTGCGTTATACAGGCAGCACTTGGACAGAACGTTGCACGTCAGGCAGCACTTAAGGCGGGATGTCCTTTTGAGACAACAGCAGTTACAGTTAATGTTGTCTGTGGTTCAGGTCTTGATTCTGTCAATATGGCAGCAGAGATGATCGAATGCGGCGATGCTGATATCGTTGTTGCAGGCGGCATGGAGAATATGTCAATGGCTCCTTACGCAGCTACGAATGCACGTTTTGGATATAGAATGAACGATGGCAAGCTTGTTGATACTATGATAAAGGATGCTCTTTGGGATGCATTCAACAATTACCATATGATGATCACAGCAGAGAATGTTGCTGAAAAGTGGAATCTCACACGTGATGAACTTGATGAGTTCTCAGCGATAAGCCAGCAGAAGTGCGAGAAGGCTATGAACTCCGGACGTTTCAAGGACGAGATCGTTCCTATCGAAGTAAAGCAGAAGAAAAAGGTTGTTGTATTTGATACAGATGAAGGTCCTCGTGCAGGAACGACAAAGGAGACCCTTGCAGGTCTTAAGTGCTGTTCAGGTAAAGAGGGCGGCGTAGTTACAGCAGGAAATGCATCAGGAATCAATGATGGTGCAGCAGCAGTTGTTGTAATGAGCGAAGAAAAAGCTAAGGAGCTTGGTGTTAAGCCTATGGCAACATGGGTAGCAGGAGCTCTTGGTGGTGTTGATCCTGCGATCATGGGCATTGGTCCTGTCGCTGCGACAAAGAAGGTTCTGGCAAGAACAGGACTTAAGATCGATGACTTTGATCTTATCGAAGCTAACGAAGCATTTGCAGCTCAGTCATGTGCAGTTGCCAAGGAACTTAAGTTCAATCCTGAAAAGCTTAATGTCAATGGCGGTGCGATAGCACTTGGACATCCGGTTGGAGCTTCAGGATGCCGTATCCTGGTTACACTTCTTAATGAGATGGTAAAGCGTGATGCGAAGAAGGGTCTTGCGACACTCTGCATCGGCGGTGGTCAGGGCTGTGCTACAGTAGTTGAGCGTGACTGATATTAAAATGTGATACTTGCGGCTTTGAGGTTTTCTGCCTCAAAGCCGTTAATGCGGTTAAAAAGGAGACAGATAACATGGAATTTGTACAGTATGAAGTAAAAGGCATGGTCGGAGAGATAACGATCAGCCGTGAAAAAGCACTTAATGCACTTAATTCAGCAGTACTTGACGAGCTCAAGAGTGTTGTTGAGGCCGTTGATCTTGCAGCTGTAAGATGCCTCATAATCACAGGCGCCGGAGAGAAATCATTTGTTGCCGGAGCAGATATCGCTGAGATGAGCACACTTACAAAAGCTGAGGGAGAAGCATTCGGCAAGAAAGGCAATGATGTCTTCCGTGAGATCGAATCACTTCCAATCCCGGTCATCGCAGCCGTAAACGGCTTTGCACTTGGCGGCGGATGCGAGCTTTCAATGTCATGTGATATACGTATCTGCTCAGATAATGCAGTGTTTGGACAGCCGGAAACAGGTCTTGGAATCACACCCGGATTTGGCGGGACACAGCGTCTTGCACGTCTCATCGGACCTGGAATGGCTAAGCAGATGATATATGCGGCACTTAATATCAAGGCAGAAGAAGCACTTCGTGTAGGTCTTGTAAATGCAGTATATCCGCAGGCGGATCTTATGGCAGCAGCAGAAAAACTTGCCGGCAAGATCGCAAAGAATGCTCCTATCGCAGTTCGTGCGTGCAAGAAGGCAGTAAATGACGGTCTTCAGGTTGACATAGATAAAGCTATAGCTATCGAAGAGAAACAGTTCGGAAGCTGCTTTGAGACAGAAGATCAGAAGTACGGTATGGCATTCTTCCTTGATAAGAACAAGGAAAAGGTTAAAGAAGCGTTTAAAAACTGCTGATGTCTCTTATTTGACAGAAAAATGAGAAATTCAGTACAAAACATATAAATTAACAACATACTATGGAGGTAATTGAAATGAAGGTAGCAGTCATTGGTGCAGGAACAATGGGTTCCGGTATCGCACAGGCATTTGCACAGTGCGACGAAGTTGAGAAAGTTTATCTCTGCGATATAAAGCAGGAATATGCTGACGGCGGCAAGGCTAAGATACAGAAGGGTCTCGACAAGAGAGTAGCTAAAGGAAAGACTACGCAGGCAGACGCAGACGCTCTTATGGCAAAGATTCAGACAGGTCTTAATTCACAGGCTGTAGATCCCGATCTTGTTGTTGAAGCTGCACTCGAAGTTATGGATATAAAGAAGAACTGCTTTAAGGACATGCAGGAGAATATCGTAAAGAATGAGAACTGCATCTTTGCTTCAAATACATCATCTCTTTCGATCACAGAGATCGGAACAGGACTTAAGAAGCCGATCATCGGAATGCATTTCTTTAATCCGGCTCCTGTTATGAAACTTGTTGAAGTTATCGCCGGAATCAATACTTCTGCAGAAGATGTTGAAAAGGTAAAAGAGATAGCTGTCAAACTCGGAAAGACACCTGTACAGGTTAACGAAGCTCCCGGATTCGTTGTAAACAGAATCCTTGTTCCTATGATAAATGAAGCTATCTTCGTTTATTCAGAAGGTGTTTCAGATATCGCCGGTATCGATGCAGGCATGAAGCTTGGATGCAATCATCCTATGGGACCGCTTGAACTGGGCGATTTCATCGGACTTGATATAGTTCTTGCGATCATGGAGACAATATATGCAGAGACAGGTGATTCAAAATATCGTCCGGCTCCGCTCCTTAAGAAGATGGTCCGTGGCAAGCACCTTGGATGCAAGACCGGCCTTGGCTTCTACAATTATGCCGATGGCAATAAAGTTCCTGTAGATAAGCAGTGATATTTTATATAGAACAGAAAATAATGGAGGAAAGAGAATTATGGATTTTAGTTTAGGTAAAGAGCATGAACTGGCCAGGCAGCTGTTTAAGGACTTCGCTCAGAACGAAGTAAAGCCGCTCGCACAGGAAGTTGATGAGAATGAGAGATTCCCTCGCGAGACAGTCGATAAGATGGCCAAGAATGGTTTCCTCGGAATCGCTGTTCCCAAGGAATATGGCGGACAGGGATGTGATCCACTTACATACGTTATGTGTGTTGAGGAACTCTCTAAGGTCTGCGGTACTACAGGCGTTATAGTTTCTGCACATTCATCACTCTGCTGCGATCCTATCATGAACTTTGGTACAGAAGAGCAGAAGCAGAAGTTCCTTGTTCCGCTTGCAAAGGGCGAAAAGCTCGGAGCATTCGGTCTTACAGAACCCGGTGCCGGCACAGATGCACAGGGACAGCAGACAAAGGCTGTCGAAGATGGAGATTCATGGGTACTCAACGGATCAAAGTGCTTTATCACAAATGGTAAAGAAGCTGATGTCTACGTGATCTTCGCTGTAACAGGAAAGATCGAAAAGCACGGCAAAACTCTTAAGGAGATCTCAGCATTCATAGTTGAGAAGAACACACCCGGATTTACTTTCGGTGTCAAGGAAAATAAGATGGGTATCCGTGGTTCATCAACATATGAACTTTTCTTTACAGATTGCCGCATCCCTAAGGAGAACATGCTCGGTGAGCGTGGACAGGGATTCAAGATCGCTATGCATACTCTTGACGGCGGACGTATCGGAATCGCTGCTCAGGCTCTTGGACTTGCTGAAGGCGCTCTTGACGTTACTGTTGATTATGTTAAGGAAAGAAAGCAGTTTGGCCGTTCGATCGGTCAGTTCCAGAATACACAGTTCCAGCTTGCAGATATGAAGACTCAGGTACAGGCTGCTCAGTTCCTTGTATACAAGGCTGCCATCGCTAAGGCGACACAGAAGACATACTCTGTTGAAGCTGCCGAGGCTAAGCTTTTTGCAGCAGAGTGCGCAATGAACGTTACTACAAAGTGCGTACAGCTTCACGGCGGATATGGCTACATCCGTGAGTGTGATGTAGAGCGTATGATGCGTGATGCAAAGATCACTGAGATCTACGAAGGAACGAGCGAAGTTCAGCGTATGGTAATCTCAGCATCAATGCTCAAGTAAGTAACAGGCTGACTTAATAATTCGATAAGGAGTGAAATATAATGAAGATTGTTGTATGTGTAAAGCAGGTACCCGATACTGCAGGTGAAGTAAAATTCAAACCCGATGGATCTCTGGACCGTGCAGCCATGCTTACTATCATGAACAATGATGATAAGGCAGGACTTGAAGCCGCACTTCGTATAAAGGATGAAATGAAGGGCAAGGAAGAAGTAGAGATAACAGTAGTTTCCATGGGTCTTCCGAAGGCAGAAGATGTACTTCGTGAAGCAATGGCAATGGGCGCTGATAAGGGCGTTCTTGTAACAGACAGATGCCTTGGCGGCGCTGATACATGGGCTACATCACAGACACTCGCAGGCGCTATCCGTAATCTGGATTACGACCTTGTTATCACAGGACGTCAGGCTATCGACGGTGATACAGCACAGGTAGGACCTCAGATGTCAGAACGTCTTAATATTCCGATCATAAGCTATGCACAGAGCCTCAAAGTTGAAGGCGACAGTGTAGTAGTAGAGCGTCAGTATGAGGATCGTTATCAGGTAGTAAGAGCAAAGATGCCTTGTCTTGTAACAGCTCTGGCTGAACTTAATACTCCCAGATATATGACTCCCGGTGGAATCTTTGATGCATATAAGAAGGAAATCACTGTTTGGGGACGTAAAGATCTGAAGGATGTTGATGATTCTAATATCGGTAAGGGCGGATCACCTACCATGATCGCTAAAGCTTCTGATAAAGTCCGCAAGGGCGCAGGCACAAAGGTCGCAGACCTTGGCGCATCAGAGGCAGCCGATTATATCGTAAAGACACTTCAGGAAAAATTCGTCATCTAATATTAATGTTCAGAATGGAGGATCAAAATGGGTTTAGAGGAATATAAAGGAGTGTTTATCTTCGCTCAGCAGGTAGACAACGAAGTAAGCAGCATCTCCTATGAATTGATCGGCAAGGCAAAAGATCTTGCCAAGGATCTGAATGAAAAGGTAACAGCAGTTCTTATCGGAAAGAATGTAGCAGCTCTTGCAGATAAGCTTGCTGAATACGGAGCAGATAAGGTCATCGTTGTAGATGATCCCGAACTTGAAGTATACAGAACAGAACCTTATACACATGCTATCTGCAGCGTTATAGACAAATATAAGCCGGAGATCATGCTCTTTGGTGCAACGGCTATCGGACGTGATCTTGCTCCCAGATGTGCAGCAAGAGTTCATACGGGTCTTACAGCAGACTGCACAAGCCTTGAGATAGGTGATTTCCCGCTCGTTCCGATTCCGGGAAAAGAGAATGAACAGCTTCATAATCAGCTGCTCATGACACGTCCTGCATTTGGTGGTAATACGATCGCTACTATCGCATGCCCGGGCTTCCGCCCTCAGATGGCAACGGTTCGTCCAGGAGTTATGCAGAAGAAGGAAAGTAATAAGGGCGCTAAGGCTGATGTAGAAAATTACAATCCTGGATTTACAAGAAACAACTGCTACGTAGATGTTGAGAAGGTCGTTAAGATCGTATCAAATACAGCAGATATCTCAGCTGCCAAGATCCTTGTATCAGGCGGTCGTGGCGTTGGATCAAAAGAGAACTTCAAGATCCTTCAGGATCTCGCAGATGCTCTCGGTGGAGTCGTTTCAGCATCTCGTGCAGCTGTTGATAACGGCTGGGCAGAGAAAGATCAGCAGGTAGGACAGACAGGAAAGACAGTTCGCCCGCATGTATACTTTGCTATCGGTATCTCTGGTGCTATCCAGCACGTTGCAGGTATGGAAGATTCTGATATCATCATCGCTATCAATAAGGATGAGTCAGCTCCTATCTTCGATGTAGCGGATTACGGCATCGTAGGCGATCTTAACAAGATCGTTCCTTCACTTACAGAGAAGATCAAGGCTGCACAGGCTGCAAAAGCTGAACAGTAATAGATAGTTTGCAAACGGAGACGGTATCTGGGATTATTTTCAGGTACCGTCTTTTTTTCAAAGGGTGTCTTTTGACAAGATGGACAGATGTTTTTGATGGACAGAGATATTATGGAAAATAAGAACGCAGGAGAAAAACTGATAACTATCAGCATCATAGCGGCAGTTGCCGCAGTCTGCATTTCAGGATTTCTTATTTTCCGAGATAAGACGGATCCAAAGAGAGAACTGATCAGGGAAATGGGAAATCTTTCTAAGGAAACAGCATCGTTTGAATCACCTCTTGTCACGAAGCTTACGAATGAAAATTATATCAAGATCCTTGGCGGCATGACTCATTCGGATATATCGCTCAACGTGAGCAATACAGGCAGCTGGCCAGTTACGGTAGGCATCGACGGAACGGTGATAAGGAATGGCGGGGATGGTTCTGTCAGCGCGGATACAAAGCTCAGCATTTCAAACACGGATATTCTCAAGCTGGATCTTTATGCTGACAATAAGGAGATATGTGCATCACTACCCGGCATTTCGAATGACTATTTCGCAATCTCGCCGCAGCATCTGGGAAAGCAGTACAACGACTCGGTTCTTTCATCTTTGAATGGAAAGGCTTCAAATGATTTTTCAGTAAGGATGTATACGACGGATGATCTGACGCGCGAGAAAGCTGATTATGCCGGGATAATCTCAGAGATGAAAGTATCAGACGTGAATAAGCTTGAAAGCAAACCTTCAAATCACAAGGCTGATGCTGCGAATAACATCGAGTCATCATCTGCTTCAGATGGTCGCAGTATGGGGGCTGAAGCTGATGCAAAAGCCGACGCAAACATAGACACAAACACTGACACAAAAGAGTATACCGTCACATTTGGAGATGAATCCGTAAATAAGATAGAGGCTGCATCCAGCCGGATTATCAAGAGAATTTCGTATTTGTCAGAGACAGGATCGCTTCTATATGGCGAAGATGGTGGATTTCAGTATGAAACCGTTACTTTTCAGAAGCCGTATGCGGATGTCAGGATAATCTCGAACGGAGGAAAGATCACGGCGATCATCTTCCAGAATCTTTTATTTGCCGATAAAAAAGGAGATACACTTAAGATACCTGAACTGACAGCGGAATTCACATATGCAGACAGTGATGGAAATTTGGGTGCAGATGGCAGGCTTGTCGAAGTTACAGTGTCAGGGCAGTCGACTGTAGCTACAGACGGCGCAGTCGTGTCCGGATATTCAGCCGCAGGTGATGCTCCAGACATTCAGTTTAAGTGGTCGGAAAATGTAAGACATAAAAATGATAAAGACGGTTCATCTGATTTTACAGCAAAAGAAAGATTTACTTACGTTACAGACGGAATCGCTACAAGTGTTGAAGCCACAGATGACGAGTTTTCAGACGAAGGGCGGGCGACGGCAGGCATTTCTTTTAATAAGGGAAACGAGAGTGCTTCGCTTGATTTTGACGGGATATTCGATACAGATTCTGCAGATAAGCTAAAAGTGAAGATAAACGAGATTGAATATATGATCGACACAGAAGAAGTGTTTAAGATCAGAGGAAGCGCAGATATATCAAAAGCTTCTGAAGAAGAGAAACCTGTGAAGATGGAAGGGTATTCGGGAAACAGGATCGATCCTGGCAGGATGACATCTGATGAAATACAGTCGTGGATCAAAAAAACGGCGGAAGATGTCAAAGGAAGCGAGGAATGGTGGCTCGCAGATGATGCACTAAAGGAAATGATGGTAAGGCTCGGATTTAGTGAAGGTATCATGGCGACGGAACCTGAGAATGTGAAATGAGCGATTCGTTTAAGGAGAACCGGAGAATGTGCAGTAGGCGTGTCATTTAAGGTGAAACGGGATGTACGTCAGGGGGGTAAAATGGCTAAGGAAGTAAAGACGAATGCGATGCGTCAGCTTGACAGGCTGGATATACCATATGAACATCACGAGTATGTGTGTAAAGAATTTACTGACGGCGGGCAGATCGCGGATGAACTTTCATTGCCGCATGAGATAGTATACAAGACGCTGGTTACGCAGGGAAATAGTAAGGATTATTTTGTATTTGTCTTGCCGATAGATGCGGAATTAGACATGAAAAAAGCAGCGAGATCTGTTGGAGAAAAGTCGGTAAGCATGCTTCATGTAAAGGACATCAATGCTGTAACCGGTTATGTGCGTGGAGGATGTACGTCCCTGGGAATGAAAAAAAGTTTTGTTACAAGAATCTCGGAGCAGGCAAAAGGACAGAAAGAGATATATGTAAGCGGAGGACGCATTGGTTCGCAGATATCACTTGTGCCGGAAGATCTAAGGAGAGCGGCAAGGGCGGAATTTGCAGACATCACGGTCGGAGCAGATACTTAATTTGGTAATTACGTTATGAATGATGACCATATTGTGTGTTAATATGATATATGTTGATAGTTGTTTTTTACTTTAATGATATGAACTTGTGTGGGTGTTAAAATAGTAATCCGGTTAGGATATTACGAATTGCTTCGCTTCCTTCGGAAGCTTTTACACTTGCATCATCAGTATGAAAAGGAGAGAGATTATGGCACGTAAAGTAGTTCTTGCCGGTGGATGCCGGACAGCGATAGGAGTAATGGGAGGCGGACTTTCAACAACACCTGCCACAAAGCTTGGAGAGATTGTTGTAAGAGAGTCTCTAAAGAGAGCCGGAGTAAAACCGGAAATGGTTGATGAGGTATATATGGGCTGCGTTATACAGGCAGGTCTTGGACAGAATCCTGCAAGACAGGCTGCTGTAAATGCCGGTATTCCTGTCGAGGTTCCGGCAACAACGATAAACGTTCTGTGTGGTTCAGGACTTCACTGCGTAAACCTTGCAGCAAAGCTTATTGCTAACGGATACGCGGATATAATCGTAGCGGGTGGAATGGAAAACATGTCTATGGCGCCATATCTTCTATATCAGGCAAGATTTGGCTATCGTATGGGCGCGGCAAAGATGGATGATTCGATGATGAGAGATGCACTTACCGATGCATTTGGCGGTTATCATATGGGCATGACATCTGAGAACATCGCGGAGGAATGGCATCTTACAAGAGAGCAGCTGGATGAGTTCTCTGCATGGAGTCAGCAGAAGTGCGAGAAAGCTATGATGGAAGGCCGTTTTAAGGATGAGATCGTTCCGGTGACTGTAAAGAAAAAGAAGGAAGAGATCATATTTGATACAGATGAAGGTCCTAGAAAGGGCGTTACAAAGGAAGGCATTTCAAAGCTTAAGCCTTGCTTTAAGGATGGCGGAGTTGTAACGGCGGCTAATTCTTCTGGAATCAATGATGGCGCTGCAGCTATTATTGTTATGAGTGAAGAGAAGGCTAAGGAACTTGGCGCTAAGCCTGAGGGAACATGGATCGGCGGGGAGCTTGCAGGTGTTGAGCCTCGTATCATGGGTATCGGTCCTGTTGCCGCTACTCGTAAGGTTATGGAGAGAACCGGATATAAGATCGCTGATTTTGATCTTATTGAGGCAAATGAGGCATTTGCGGCTCAGTCTGTCGCAGTCGCACATGATCTTGAGCTTCCGCTTGATAAGTTGAATGTCAATGGTGGCGCTATCGCGCTTGGACATCCGGTTGGCTGTTCTGGAACGCGTATTCTTGTAACGCTGCTTCATGAGATGGCGAAGCGTGATTCTAAGAAGGGGCTTGCAACGCTTTGCGTTGGTGGCGGCATGGGCTGCGCAGCTATCGTAGAGAGAGACTGAGGCTTCGCCACGGATATGCCTTCCGGGCATGCTCGCGGCTAGGGGCGCTTCGCCACGGATATGCCTTCCGGGCAGGCTTGCGGCTAGGGGCACTTCGCCACGGATATGCCTTCCGGGCAGGCTTGCGGCTAGGGGCGCTTCGCCACGGCTTATGCCTTCTGGGCACGCTTGCGCTACTTGCGTCTCGCAGCGGTGCTATGCTCGTGTGGTACCTCGCTTAGCACCGGCGGTCGCAAAGTGCCCTTGAAGGCATAAGCCGTGGCGGGAGCGCATCAGGGCAAATGCGATGAAGGCATAAGCCGTGGCGGGAGCGCGGTAGGGCAAATGCTTGTCGAGGCATAAGCTGTGGCGACGTGTGATTGATTTTTGAGGACGGTAGTGTTATTATTTTAACAATAGGCTTTGCAGTGATGGGTGCTGCTAGAATGTACCCTAAAAGTGAGCGTTGTAACAGCTTTTATCTATGTTGGTTTTTGTTAGGGAATTTGTGAAAAATGTTGTGAAAATGTGATATGTATGTTGGTGAGACGCATGCTATGTGTCTGGAAAGGATGTTATGAGCAAGAGTTTTGATGAGTTACTGTCACAGGTAAATAAGTGCAGCAAGAAGAGGCTTTCTGTTGCTGTAGCGCAGGATAAGGCGGTTCTTGAAGCTGTTAAGCAGGCTGATGAAAAGAATATCGCAGATTCGATTCTTGTTGGTGATGCGGATGAGATCACTAAGATTGGTAAAGATCTTGGAATGGATATGAAGAGATTTCAGATCGTTGATGAGAAGGATCCGGTTGCGGCATCGCTTAAGGCTGTAAAACTTGTTCATGACGGTGAAGCTGATATTTATATGAAGGGTTTTCTTCCTTCAAAGACATTTTTAAAGAGCGTGCTTGACAAGGAAGTCGGTCTTCGTACTGGTAAGCCACTTTCACACGTATGTGTGTTTGAGATACCTGGTATACCGAGACTTCTGTTTCTGACAGATGTTGCGTTTATGCCTTATCCTACACTTGAGGATAAGAAGTTTATAATTGACTATTCGGTAAATGTAGCACGTGCATGTGGCGTTGAGTGTCCTAAAGTCGCACCACTTGCAGCCATCGAAGTTGTTAATCAGAAGATGCCTGTTACTGTTGATGCTGATGAACTTACAAAGATGAATGAAGCCGGAGAGATCAAAAATTGTATCGTTGACGGACCTCTTTCACTTGATATTGCAATCGATAAGGAAGCCGCTATTGAAAAGGGCGCTACGGATCGTAAGATTCAGGGTGATGCTGATATACTTCTTTTCCCTGATATCCATGCCGGTAATCTTGTTTACAAGGCTATCGTCCATATGGTACCCGGAGTAAAGAATGGCTGCATACTTACAGGTACGAAGTCACCGGTAATCCTTACGTCACGTTCTGATACTTGTGAAGTAAAGGTCAATTCTATCGCACTTGCTGCTGTTGAAGCTGAAGCTGCCAAGCAGAGAGCTGAAGCCTGAGCAGTAAAGCAGACAGACAAGGTAAAGCAGTCAGACAAGGTAAAGCAGTCAGGCAAGATAACGCTGAAAGAAAAATTATTCGGAGCAAAGATTTTGATTTTGATCTGGTATGAAAAGGAGAACAACTATGTCAATAAAAAGCTTGATAATCAATCCGGGTTCGACATCGACTAAGATCGGTGTGTTCGAGGATGAGACACTTCTTTTTGAAGAGACTCTTCGTCATTCGACAGAGGAGATAACGAAATATGCATGTATCCTTGATCAGAAGGATTTCCGTAGAAATATAATTGAGGAATTCCTTAAGTCAAAGAATTTCGATATGAAAACACTTAATGTTGTCGTAGGGCGAGGCGGTATGCTTAAGCCTATTCCGGGCGGAGTATATGCAGTTACGGATGATCTGCTTCACGATCTGGAGATTGGCAAGCAGGGTCAGCACGCATCGAACCTTGGTGGCATTCTTGCACGGGAAATAGGAGATTCACTTGGAATTAAGTCTTTTATCGTCGATCCTACGGTTGTTGATGAACTTATGCCTTGTGCCCGCCTTTCAGGACTTCCTGAACTTCCTCGTATAAGTGTATTTCATGCACTTAACCAGAAGGCAGTTGCAAGAAGATTTGCCAAGGAGAATGGCAAGAAGTATGAAGATCTTAACCTTATTGTAGTCCATATGGGTGGAGGAGTTTCGGTTGGAGCTCATGAACACGGCAGGGTTGTTGATGTGTTCAATGCACTTGACGGTGACGGCGCATTTTCACCTGAACGTGCAGGAGGACTTCCGTCAGGAGCACTTGTACATATGTGCTATTCAGGGAAATATACTGAAGAGCAGGTATATAAGATGGTCAACGGCAAGGGCGGATTCAATGCGTATCTTGGGACAAATGATATGCGTGAAGTCGAGAAGATGGTCGATGGCGGAGATAAAAATGCAGCGCTTGTAAAGGAAGCTTTTATTTTCCAGATATCAAAGAATATGGGTGCTGCAGCATGCACACTTAAGGGAAAAGTTGATCAGATCATCCTTACAGGCGGTATTGCTTACGATAAGAGCGTAACAGATGGTCTTACAGAACGCACCGGCTGGATCGCTCCGGTTACTGTATATGCAGGTGAGGATGAGCTTCTAGCACTTGCACAGGGCGGGATCAGAGTCATGAACGGTGAAGAGAAAGCCAAGAATTACGCGGATTTTTAATGTACTGATGTGTGTATCATAATATGAAAAAAGACTAGTGATATCAAGATGTTAGAAAAAGATTTTATAAAAATGTGGAGCGAAAAAGGGTATATCATCGCGACTGGCGCACCTGCCGAAAATGGTCATGAGGTTATCATGACCGCCAGTGACGATGATATATTCCGGTTTCGCTCTTCTTTTATTTTTGAAAAAAAAGATTATGGTGAAGATTCACTACATCTGATCTCAGGAGATCTTAAGCAGACATTTAGACTGCTTTATGGAGCGGACGATTTTATCCCGTCAATCTTTGATAAGCTTCCGGAGCGTATGCCCCTGGAAGGTGAAAATAAGGTATATATGGCGGTCTCAAAAAAAGACCGGGATACATCGGGGCGATATGTTCCCCGGTGGGTCATACCTGTTACTGCTGGAAAATACAGACAAGAAAGCTGTTTGCCGAATTTGAGATCTGAGGATAATGTCCAATATGATGCCCAACATGATGAGCCGGAGAACGGTAAAGAAACCGTGCTCCACGATAACACCGGGGATAATATATCTGATCGTAACTGTCTTTATTCTGAAGCATCAGTTATGTATTGGCTTTGGAAGAATACAGGAGAGATGGATAATATCGGTCTTTTTCAGTATAGACGTTTCTTTGCGTCTGACGCGGCGTGTATGTCACAGTTTGATGATTACGACATGATCACGACGATACCTTCATTTGTACCGGCTACGATAAAATCTTTTTTCACACGTACGATGGTCATAGATATGGACTGGCAGCTTATGATGCTGGCGATAGAGCAGGACTGCAAGGATTACTATAGTGATGCACTTCTGTACGAAAAATCTCATTTTTATTTTCCATGCAATCTTTTTTATATGAAACGGGAATTGTTTGATGAGATGTGCAGTTTTATCTTTAAGGTAACTTTTGATATTGAGGAATTTTATGGAAGATGTAATGTAAAGCGCGGAGAAAGGTACCTTGGATATATCGTTGAAAATCTTGTTTCGATCTTCATATGTCATAATAGAGACAGGATAAGAAAAGCATGTGTAGATATGAAGTTTTACCCGGCTGAACCGGATGGTGAGGATATTCTGATGTAATGAGATCATTTTGCGATTCTGTAAGCTGATGCGATGAGATCACTTTGCGATTCTGTAAGTATCTGGAATCTGCTGCAGCTTTTCTTTCAAGACAAAAAATGACCGGATCCTGTACAGGATCCGGTCATTCCATCTTGGGAGATGTGAATAAGAGGCGAAAAAATTATTGGCCCATTATTACCGTAACATTGAACTGCTTTATATCTTTATCGAAAGGAATGACATTGCCGTTAACTGCTATGTCATTGACGGTCATACTCTTTACACCCTTTTGAACATTAGAAGGATTCTTGACATCAATGTGGTAAACAGCACCGCGATACATTCTGGTGATACTGAAATCCCCGAAATCTTCAGGTACGCATGGATCGATCTGCAGACCGGTAAGTGTGGGATAAACACCAAGGATGCACTGACTTATGTCGGTAAATGTCCATGCAGCGGTTCCTGTGAGCCAGCTGTTCTTGCCTTCACCGAAGAACTTTGCATCTTTTCCGGCAACCATCTGACAGTAGATATATGGTTCAGTGCGGTGTATCTCACTTATTTCTTCTGTATAAGCAGGACAGGTTTTCTTATAGACCTCGAACGCTTCATTTCCTCGTCCGATTACGGTCTCACCGATCGATACCCACGGATTGTTGTGGCAGAAGATACCTGCGTTTTCTTTATATCCCGGCGGATATGATGAGATCTCGCCAAGCTCGACATGATATTTAGTGTATGCGGGCTGGAGGATCATTACACCGTATTTAGTATCAAGGTATTTATGAACTGAATCAAGAGCCTGCTTTGCCTTGCCTTCTTTAGCGCCGATTCCGGCGAGAGTGCAGAAACCATTTGATTCTATGAAGATCTTTCCTTCTTCACATTCTTTTGAACCGATCTTGTGACTGTATGCATCAAATGCACGAATGAACCATTCACCGTCCCAGCCGGCAGAAAGGACTGTATCATACATTTTCTTGACTTCGCTGCGGGCACGCTCAGCTTCTGCTTTGTCACCCATGAATTCACACAGGTCAGCATATTCAGCGCCATACTTTACGAACATTCCGGCAATGAATACTGATTCAGCAACAGGACCCTCAGAAGGTCCAAATGTCTGGAATGATTCACCCGGGTGCTCTGAGAAACAGTTGAGGTTAAGGCAGTCATTCCAGTCAGCACGTCCGATCAGCGGTAGACCGTGCGGACCTTTATGATTTACTGTAAAATCAAATGACCTCTTAAGATGTTCCATAAGTGGAACAGCAGTCTTTTCATCATTATCAAAAGGTACGGGCTGTGTGAGGATAGTAGTATCACCACTCTCACGTACATAGGCAGAAGTTCCGGCAATAAGCCAGAGCGGGTCATCATTGAAACCACTGCCGATATCAGAATTGCCCTTCTTTGTCAGGGGCTGATACTGATGATATGCACTGCCATCCTGAAACTGAGTAGAAGCGATATCGATGATCCTTTCACGTGCACGTTCAGGGATAAGATGAACGAATCCAAGCAGATCCTGGCATGAATCACGGAATCCCATTCCACGACCAATGCCTGATTCAAAATATGAAGCAGAACGTGACATGTTAAATGTGACCATGCACTGATACTGGTTCCATATATTGACCATACGATTGACTTTGTCATTTGCTGTCTCAACATGGAAATGAGCGAGCAGATCAGCCCAGTATTTTCTGAGTTTGCCAAAAGCCTTTTCAACATCTGCGTCAGTCGCATATCTTGCAAGGAGTTCTTCTGCCGGCTTTTTATTTATCACATTGGGAGCTTCCCACTTTTCATCATCGGGATTCTCTGCATATCCGAGAACAAATACATAGCTCTTTGTTTCACCGGGAGCGAGTTTTACGTTTATCTGGTGGCAAGCTATAGGTGACCAGCCGCTGGCAACAGAATCAGTACATTTGCCATTTACTACAACAGCCGGTGTATCATTTCCGTTGTAAGCGCCGAGAAAAGCATCACGGCTTGTATCGAAACCATCTATAGGAGTATTTACTGAGAAATAAGCATAGTGATTTCTACGTTCACGATATTCTGTCTTATGGTAGATAACAGATCCTTTGATCTCAACTTCGCCGGTACTGAAGTTACGCTGAAAATTCTTCATATCATCATCAGCGTTCCAAAGACACCATTCTTCATATGAAAATAAAGTGATCTCTTTTTCAGAATCGCTGTTATTCGTCAGTTTAAGCTGATTGATCTCACAAGTATCGTCCATAGGAACAAATGTGAGAATAGAAGCTTCGACGTTATTTTTTGATCCGCAAAAGCGGCTGTATCCGATGCCATGACGGCACTCATATGAATCAAGCGTTGTACGTGTAGGCTGCCAGCCTGGATTCCAGATCGTATCCCCATCTTTGATATAGAAGTATCTTCCGTTATTATCTGCAGGGATATTATTGTATCTATATCTGGTTATGCGAAGAAGCTTTGCATCTTTATAGAAAGAATAACCTCCGCATGTATTGGATATGATCGAGAAGAAATCTTTACTGCCAAGATAGTTGATCCAGGGCAGCGGTGTTTCAGGTGTAGTTATGACGTATTCCCTGTCTGCGTCATCAAAGTAACCATATTTCATGATAAACCCTCCGTTTTATCAGCTTCTTAAACGTTTACGTTGATTCCCAAAATAAAAGGTTCCTCCGAGATGCTTCAGGAATCCTTTATTCAGATTATACAGATAGAAATATAAAAAATCAATATCTAAATATGAAAAAACACAATAACGATTAAACATTAAATTTAATTCTTCTGACTAAGTATAATGACGCAAGTATTAAAAAGCAGCTACAGTGCTATGGTACTAGAGATAAAATTACTATACATGTGCCATTCAAATTATAATAATTTGGTAAAAATGTAAATAAAACGCAAAAAAGACGTGCAATTATATAATAAATGATATATATTAAAATTACGAAAACGATTGAGATGCAATTGACTTCGTTGACATTCAACAATTTGTTCAAAAAAAAGGAACGGAGATGAACTGAGATGGTTTCGATGAAAGACATATCAGAGGCTTGCGGAGTTTCTATCGCGACAGTGAGCAAGGCAATCAACGATCATGATGATATAAGTGTTGAGACAAAACAGAGGATCAGAGAGAAAGCAAGGCAGATGGGGTATTTCCCAAATTCAGCAGCTAAAGCGCTCAAAACTAACAGGACGCATAATCTTGGTGTTCTTTATGTGGATGATGCTTTTAGCGGTCTTACCCATGATTATTTCGCAAATGTGCTTGACAGCTTCAAGAGAAAGGCAGAAGAGTTTGGCTATGATATGACATTTATAAATAATCATATCGCGGGCGGAACGCATATGTCATATCTTGAGCACTGCAGATACCGCAGCTTTGATGGTGTCATGATTGCATGTATAGACTTCAGCGCACCGGAAGTCATAGAGCTTTTGCAGAGTGATATACCGGTAGTGACAGTCGATTATGTCTTTAACAATCATATAGCTGTTGTTTCCGACAATGTGAATGGAATACGGGATCTTGTAGAATATATATATAAGATGGGTCACAGAAAGATAGCATATATTCACGGGGGCAGCACCGGATCGAGTGCAGCAGTTACACAGAACAGACTTTTTTCATTTTATAAGACAACACAGGAATTAGGACTTGAGATACCGGATGAATATATAAGAGAAGCGGCATATCGTGATACGGAACAGACCGCACTTGAGACAGAATATCTTCTTGGACTTCCGGATCCACCGACATGCATAATCTATCCTGATGATTTTTCTGCATTTGGTGGAATCAATGCGATACATGAAAACGGAATGCTTATCCCGGATGATATCTCAATAGCCGGATATGACGGACTTCGAGTAGTAAGACATATAAGACCTGTACTGACAACGATCAGACAGGATACGAAAGCAATAGGAGAGTTATCAGCAGAAAAGCTTATTTCGCTTATCGATCATCCTAAGACAACCCTTGTTGAGCAGACGACTATAGAAGGAAAGCTTTCTATCGGGAATTCTGTAAAAGACATCAATGATGAAAATAAAGAGTTTGAATGATATTGTAAAATATCTATAGACAGCGTAAGACCCGCCATGGGTGTGGCGGGTCTTACTGGGAGTATAAATAATTAGTATATAAGGGTGTGTAAGTAAAAATCGAAGGTGATCTCTACCTACAATTCGATTATTGCACGGCAATTAAAAAAATGCAAGCAAAATTCATAATTACCTAGAAAAACATTCGAGTTAGCTAAAAAAACAATTTGAACACTTCTCATTTTTCAGAACTGTATTTTTCTGACTGGGCTTTTATAAGCTCAGAATCATTGAAATAATCGATCTTCATCGCTTTTTTCACATCACTTAATGTAGCGGCAGCAGCTTCCTCTGCTTTCTCACTCCCTTTTTTCAATACTTCATATACATAAGGGATGTCTTTTTCAAATTCGTGTCTGCGTGTACGTATAGGTTCCAGCTCTGCCTGAAGGATGTTATTAAGAAATTTCTTGACTTTTACATCGCCAAGTCCGCCGCGGCTGTAATGCTCTTTCATTTCATCAAGATTTTTGTAATCCGGACAGAACTGCTCAAAATATTCATCTTTGCAGAAAGCATCAAGGTATATGAAAACAGGGTTGCCCTCGACTTTACCGGGATCGGATACCTGAAGATGATTTGGGTCAGTGAACATGCTCATGACCTTTTTCTTTATCTCATCGGGTTCCTCCGAAAGATAGATGCAGTTTCCAAGAGACTTGCTCATCTTTGCCTTGCCATCTATTCCGGGAAGACGAAGGCATGCTGCATTGTCAGGAAGAAGAATCTGAGGTTCTATGAGTGTATCGCCATATACTGAATTGAACTTATGAACGATCTCCTGAGCCTGCTCGATCATAGGAGCCTGATCTTCACCAACAGGTACAGTAGTTGCCTTGAAAGCTGTTATGTCTGCAGCCTGGCTGATAGGATATGTGAAAAATCCAACAGGAATACTTGTTTCAAAATTGCGCATCTTGATCTCAGTCTTTACAGTCGGGTTACGTTGAAGCCTTGACACTGTGACGAGATCCATATAATAAAATGAAAGTTCTGTTAGTTCCGGGATCTGTGACTGAATGAAAAGAGTCGTCTTTTCGGGATCCAGACCGACAGAAAGATAATCGAGTGCTACTTCAATAACATTCTGACGGACTTTTTCCGGATTTTCCGCGTTGTCTGTCAGCGCCTGTGCATCGGCGACCATAACATAGATCTTATCAAAAGTGCCTGAATTCTGCAGCTCAACTCTTCGCTTGAGAGAACCGACATAGTGTCCGACATGAAGACGTCCGGTAGGTCTGTCTGCAGTAAGTATGATTTTGTTCATTTATTTTATTTGCCCCGTGCTTCTGAAACATCTCTGTGTTTCGTCTTTTGAATTACTTCATTATGATAAACCAAACTACTGATGTGATGCAAGAGTCAAAAGCCATTCTGCTTTTTTACTTGGACGAAGCGGTTCGCAGCATCATATCACAATAACTGCTTTATTGAAAGTGATTGACACGCTTCCGCGCGCAAACTAGAATGTACGTATGGAAAAATTTGAATATATAGTGCCATGCCATTTTGGTGTGGAAAGCGTACTTAAGAATGAGATAACCGGTCTCGGATACGAGATATCGGCAGTAGAGGATGGACGTGTTATTTTTTACGGTGATGCGGCTGCACTTTGTCGTGCCAACATATTCCTTCGCAGCGCAGAACGTGTACTGTTGAAGATAGGGTCATTTCACGCGGAGACATTTGATGAACTGTTTGAGGGGACAAAGAAACTTCCGATAGAAGAGTTTGTTCCTGAAAATGGAAGATTTTTTGTCGCGAAAGCTGCAAGCGTAAAGAGTAAGCTCTTTAGCCCGTCTGATATTCAGTCGATCATGAAGAAAGCTATGGTCGAGAAGATGAAGCTGACGTATCATACTGAATGGTTTAAAGAAGATGGAGATGATTATCCCTTTAGAGTTTTTTTACACAAAGACGAGGTGACAGTCGGACTGGACACTACAGGTGAATCCCTTCACAAGAGAGGCTATAGAAAACTCGTAGCAAAAGCCCCTATCGCAGAGAACCTTGCAGCAGCGCTCATAATGCTCACACCATGGCATGGAGACAGGATACTTGTCGATCCTTTCTGCGGCAGCGGAACGATACCGATCGAGGCGGCGATGATAGCAGCACATATAGCTCCCGGCATGAACAGGGAGTTCATATCTGAAAATTGGGATCAGATAGTCACAAAGAAAGACTGGTACAATGCGTCAGATGAAGCAAATGACCTCGTGAATATGGATATTGAACCTGACATTCAGGGATTTGATATCGACGATGAGATGATCGAGATTTCAAGAGAAAATGCGAAGCTTGCAGGCGTGGAAGAACTTATCCATTTTCAGCAGCGCCCTGTGTCAAAGCTTAGACATCCTAAGAAATATGGATTTATCATAACGAACCCGCCGTATGGTGAAAGACTTGAAGAGAAAGAAAACCTTCCACCGTTATATACGCAGCTTGGAGAAAGCTACAGAGCACTGGACAGCTGGTCAATGTATGTGATATCAGCATATGAGGATGCGCAGAAGTATTTAGGCCGCCCGGCTGACAAGAACCGTAAGATATATAATGGTATGATGAAGACATATTATTACATGTATAATGGTCCTAAGCCGCCAAGACGTCATAGACCTGATGATGAAAGAAAATAAAATCTGATGAAACAGAATGAACTGATAAAAAGAACAACTTTACTTATGTGCATATTTGCAGCGATCACGGTCGCTGCAATCTGTTATTATTCTTCTCACAAGATAGTAGTCGTTGCGGAATCGGAACAGGGGCAGACTATCAATGTCACAAAATCCGGAAGCTCAAGTGATGATGAAGGGGAAAAACTCTTATTTGACGAAAAACCAGGTCAATCCTCATATCTATGCATACCACTGGAAGATTCTATCAAAGCAGGAAACATAATCACAGAAAATCATTACATGGATGATCAGCTATGGATTGGACTTAAGGGCGCGTCGTCTTCATTTTATGATACGGAGAAACTTGGCGGACAGCATTCGGAGATAAAGGATGCATACAGGACTGTCGAGGGTGACAGACTGTGGCTTAAGTTCGATCTGAATGGCGCTTATGAGTATAAGAGTGTATACGAGAACGGAAATCTGTACGTAGAGTTTGTTCCGCCACATGAAAAGTACAGCAGGATCATAGTTGTTGACGCTGCGTATGGGAAAGTATCCGGGGGAACGGAAGATGTGTCTGACGGAAGAAGTGATATTACACTCGGCGTAGTAACAGACCTTAAGAAGCTACTCGATGATACTGATATAAGAGTGTATTACACAAGGATGAGTCAGATGTCGCCGGGCGAAGAAAAAAGGTTGAACCTGGCAAATGAAGTGAAGGCTGACATGCTTATCCGGATTGAAGTCAGCGATGATGAGGATTCAAAGATATATGGCACCAGGACAATATATAACAGCAATTATTTTATACCGGGATTTGGCAGCGTTGAACTTGCAGATATGCTTGAAAGGCAGACGGTAACAGCAATCAGTGGAAAAGCAGTAGGACTGCAGGCATCTACTGATGATGATTACGTGATAAGCGGAGCCAGAGTTCCTGCGGCTTCGATACGTCTCGGTTATATGTCTAATGCGCAGGAACAGAGACTATTGGGTCGTGATGATTATCAGCAGAAAGCAGCGGATGGGATATATAAAGCTATTATGGACTGTTACAAACTGCTTGATGAAAATTCTGAAGAAACTGAAACCGGGACTACTGATGTGAGATAGATCATGTGAAATAAAGAAGTGCATGATCTGAATTGAAAATAAGAAGACATGGGGCTGATGAGATGAAGAAGATCATATTTGCCACAGGAAACAGTGGTAAAGTCCGTGAAGTACGTGAGATATTCAGCGGCTCTGATGTAGAGGTAGAATCGCTTAGGGAAGCTGGAATACCGGACGACGCAGTGGAAGATGGAGAGACATTTGCCGAAAATGCGGTGATAAAGGCTAAGGCGGCAGCAGGACATACTGATCTTACAGTACTCGCAGATGATTCCGGACTTGTCATAGATGCACTTGGCGGTGAGCCTGGAGTATATTCAGCCAGATATATGGGCAGGGATACTTCATACAATATCAAGAATGCCGAACTGATAAGGCGGCTTGAGAATGTGCCGCCGGAAGAAAGAACGGCAAGATTTGTATGTGATATAGCAGCAGTAATGCCGGGAAGAGATAGAGATGTCCGGGTATTTGAAGGCGTGATAGAAGGACGTATAGGATATGGAGAAGCAGGAGAGGGCGGATTCGGATATGATCCTATATTTTTTATTTCCCGTGAAGATGCTGTTGAAGCAATGAAAAATACCGGGATGTCAGAAGAAGAGGCCGGGAAGAATGCGGATGATCTGGCATCAGAAGCACTTGCAAAAGGTGCGACGGGTTCAGAAATGGCGGGGTGGATATCGACTGCTCAGCTTTCACCGGATGCAAAAAATACTATCAGTCATCGCGGCAGGGCACTTCTCAAAGCGAGAAAGGGCATTCTGTGAAAATACTAGTCGTAAGTGATACACACAGGTATAACAGTAACCTATATACGGTAATGAGATCAGTCGGAAAGATCGATCTTATGCTTCACTGCGGTGATATTGAGGGCTGTGAGGAAGAGATACTTCGCAAGGCGGATAATGCGTATCCGGTGAAAATGGTGGCAGGAAACAACGACTTCTTTTCATCACTTCCGTCGGAGCTGGAGTTTAAGATCGGGAGATACAATGTCTGGGTCACACACGGTCATCATTATGGAGTATCTATGGGAAATGAGATGCTGCTCGATGAAGCAAAGGACAGGAAAGCTGACATTGTATTTTTCGGACATACGCATACACCTCTTATTAAAGAGATTGAAGGAATCACATTTGTCAATCCGGGAAGCCTGACGCATCCCCGGCAGATGGGGAGACTCCCTTCATTTGTCATAATGGATATAGATGATAACGGGGAAGCACACTTCACGATCAACTATCTGGAGGATAACGAGATCGTTCAAAGACCGGGTCAGCAGATAAGCGAATGGGGAATGCAGAGACAATGAAGCAAAGCAAAATAAAATCAGTCATATTCGATTTCGACGGCCTGATGGTAGATTCCGAGAGAGTATCTGAACTTGCATGGGACAGGGTGGCAAAGGAATACGGAATCGTGATAGATAACAGATATTATTCACGCGTACGCGGTATGAACAATGAAGGAGCACGAAGCATATTCAGAGAGATGTTTGGAGACAAACTTTCATATGATGAAGTAAAAGCAAAGAAGCACGAATATTTTGCAGAAGATCTTGAGAAGAATGGTCTTGATAAAAAGAAAGGTCTTGATGAACTTCTGGACTATATCGATGAAAATAAGATAAGCAAGGCAATCGCAAGCGGAAGCACCGTTACTTATGTCAGAGACTGCTCTGCCAGGGCTGGTATAAGATCTCATTTTGATATAGTCATCGGCGGAGATATGGTTAATAAGTGCAAGCCTGATCCTGAGGTTTTTGAAATGGCAGCAAAGCAGTTAGGGAGTGAACCGGAAAACTGTCTTGTACTTGAAGATAGCATAAACGGTGCAAAAGCGGCATTAAATGGCGGCTTTCAGATAATAATCGTGCCTGATTCGGTAGAGCCTCCGGCGGAACTAATACAACAGGTGAATGGTGTGTTTGATAATCTCATTGATGTGATAGGGTATATCAGACAACAAAATAGATCATAATAATGGCAATAAATAGAAAATATATTGATGCGATTTTGATGGCTGACGGGCAGATTGTATTGATGTGTTTTCTATTGACATATCGCTCTGTTTTTATTATTATGTTTTTAAGTCTTGTATGATACGTGTATACATTTTAGATCTTAATAGCTGGTGCGATGAAGTACAGGTCTTCATCGACATCAGTTTTTTTATTAAGAGATATTTAATAAAGGAGAGATACTAACTTGACTAAATATGTGATAAAGCGAGTGATCCTCGCGATAGGTACAATCTTTCTGGTGTGTCTGATAACATTTTTCGCAATGAACGCTATTCCTGGCGGCCCGTTCAATGGTGAAAAAGCAAAGTCTCCGGCAGTCGTTGCTGTTCTTAATGAGAGATATGGATTGGACAAACCTATTATCGTTCAATTTGGCAACTATATGATGAATCTTCTTCACGGTGATATGGGTGTCTCACTTAAGACAGGTCGTGATATAAGACAGACGATCACCGAGTCTTTTGCGGTATCAGCCAAGATAGGACTTTTTGCAATGCTGATCGCTATAGTATGCGGTATAGTTCTAGGAAGTATTGCTGCGCTAAAGCGGAATAAATGGCCGGATCGTCTTATAGTGTTCTTTGCGACACTTGATACGGCGATGCCGAGTTTCGTGCTCGCTTCGCTCTTACTTCTTATTTTTTGCATAAAGCTGAAGTGGATACCGGTATGGAATTCGTATTCGCATAATTATATCCTTCCTGTACTTTCACTTTCACTATATCCCATGGCTTATATTACGAGGCTTACAAAAACAAGTATGCTTGATGTCCTGGGACAGGATTACATAAGGACTGCTAAAGCCAAAGGTCTTATGCAGACAAAAGTCATATTTAAGCATGCGCTTCGCAATGCACTTATACCTGTTATCACATATGTCGGACCTATGACAGCGTCTATCCTTACGGGAAGTCTTGTTATTGAGAAGATATTTACTATAGGCGGTCTCGGCTCGAAATTCGTTGACTGTATCACGAACCGTGACTATACGATGATAATGGGAACTACGATCTTTCTTGCATCACTCATGGTCATCATGAATCTGCTAAGTGATATCGTATATAAGCTCGTTGATCCGAGAATAGAACTCAACTGATGAAGGAGACAGGAAATATGTCAGCAGATAGTAATATAAATGATATTCCGTTACCTAAGAAAAATATCCTGAGCGCTCAGATAGATCTTTCAAAGTTTGAAAAGGCTACTGACGAGGAAAAGAGACAGCAGGATGTAATGAGTGAGTCCACAACGTTCTTTAAGGACGGAATGAAAAAGCTCATGAAGAATCCCCTTGCTGTCGGAAGCATTATCGTACTTATAGCGATCGTTCTGATGATGGTCATCGTTCCGCATATTGTTCCGTACAGTTATTCTGAGATCATCTCTGTAAACGGACAAAGAGACAATGGCGCAAAGAACCTTGCTCCGTTCCAGTACTCAGAGATGGAAAAAGCATATATGCAGCAGGGTGGTAAGGTATTTCCACATATTATGGGAACCGATGAACTTTCCAGAGATTACTTTATCCGTGTCGTATACGGAACGAGAGTCTCATTTACAGTAGGCATATTTGCGAGTCTGCTTGTACTCATCATAGGTGTTATATATGGTTCTATAGCGGGTTATACCGGAGGACGAACCGATATGATAATGATGCGTATAGTCGACATCATATATTCACTACCCGATCTTCTTGTCATAATCCTTCTGTCGGTCGTGTTTAAGGAGACACTTGATTTTAGCAAGATTCCTATATTACAGAAACTCGGTGCCAATATGGTCTCTATGTTCCTGGTATTCGGTCTTTTGTACTGGGTTGGAATGGCGAGACTGGTAAGAGGTCAGATACTCACAATAAAACAAAATGAATATGTGCTTGCGGCACGTGCTATCGGGGCTAAGCCGAGTCATATCATCCGTACTCATATTCTGCCTAACTGCCTCAGCGTTATCATAATCTCAACTGCGCTTGAAATTCCTTCGGCGATCTTTACCGAAAGCTATCTTAGCTTTATCGGACTCGGTGTTGCACTTCCTATGCCATCACTTGGCGCGCTTGCGAGTGATGCACGTTCTGGACTTCAGTCATATCCTTTGAAGCTTGTATTCCCGGCAATAATGATCGTACTTATCGTACTCTCGTTCAACCTTCTTGGCGATGGACTTCGAGATGCGTTTGATCCGAAACTCAGAAAATAAAGAATCATTTGAAAGGTATGGCCTTATATATGATCGAATCAAAAGAAGTAGCAGAGAAAGTAAGAGAAAATAACGAAGATTATGTACTTAGCGTGCAGGATCTTCATACATCGTTTTTTACGGATTCCGGTGAAGTAAAGGCTGTAAACGGCGTCTCATTTAATCTGGGAAGAGGAAAGATTCTCGGTATTGTCGGAGAATCAGGTTCCGGAAAGAGCGTGACAGCATACTCGATCATGCAGATACTTGATGATGACGGAAAGGTAAAGAGTGGTAAAGTTCTTTACAACGGTCAGAATGTCCTTGAATTTGATAAAAAGCAGATGCGGGATTTCCGTGGTGAAAAGTGCAGCATGATCTTTCAGGATCCAATGACGAGTCTTAATCCTACATTTACCGTTGGAAATCAGCTCAATGAAGCGATAATGCTTCATACTGACAGAAAGACCAAGAAGGCTGCGACAGAGAGATCAGTAGAACTTCTGACGATGGTCGGTGTCAATGAACCCGAGAAACGTGTAAAGCAGTATCCGTATGAACTTTCAGGCGGCATGAGGCAGCGTGTCATGATAGCTATGGCACTTGCATGTGAACCCGATATCCTTATAGCCGACGAACCGACGACTGCACTTGATGTAACTATACAGGCTCAGATCCTTGAGCTGATGAAGGATCTGCAGAAAAGACTTGGGATGTCGATAATCCTTGTTTCGCACGATCTTGGTGTTATCGCATCAATGTGCGATGAGATAATCGTAATGTATGGCGGGCGTGTATGTGAAAGAGGTACGGCAGACGATATCTTCTACAGACCTGCACATGAATATACAAAGGGACTTTTAAGATCGATCCCCAATATCGCGAATATGAAAGAGAGACTTGTGCCAATTGCCGGTACACCGATCAATCTCCTTAATATGCCTAAAGGATGTGCATTCTGCTCAAGATGTGACAATGCACTGAAGATATGTCTCGAGCAGGTTCCCGAGGAAATGATGATGCCGGATGGACATTATGCATCCTGCTGGCTGAATGTACAAAAACAGCTCGAGGAGGATAAAAAGTGATGGCAGACAGCAAGTATCTTGTTGAAGTAAAGGATCTGAAGGAATATTTTCCGATAAAGACGGGACTCTTTAAGACCGTGCCGCTTAAGGCAGTTGACGGAGTCAGCTTTAATATAAAACCGGGTGAGACACTTGGCCTTGTTGGTGAGTCAGGATGCGGAAAGACTACAGTTGGACGTACTCTGTTAAGACTCTATAAACCGACAGGCGGTGAATTCTATTTTAATGGAGAACTTGTAACAGATGATAATATAGGACCGCTCCGTAAGCAGATGCAGATGGTGTTTCAGGATCCGTATTCATCGCTCGATCCCAGAATGACTGTCGAGGATATCATCGGAGAGCCGCTTGATGTTCATAAGCTTTATGCAAATAAGAAGGAGCGTCGTGAAAAGATACTTCATCTTATGGAACTCGTCGGACTTAATGCCGAACATGCCACAAGATATGCGCATGAGTTTTCAGGTGGTCAGAGGCAGAGAATAGGTATTGCAAGAGCACTTGCAGTCGATCCGAAATTTATAGTCTGTGATGAACCTGTCAGCGCACTCGATGTTTCAATTCAGGCGCAGGTTATCAATATGTTCGAGGATATACAGAAGAAGACGGGAATCGCATATCTTTTTATTGCACATGACCTTCTCGTTGTTCATCATATCTCGAACAGGATAGCAGTCATGTATCTTGGAAAGATAGTTGAGATCGCAGATGCAGATGAACTTAACTCGAAGCCGATACACCCTTATACACTGTCACTTCTTTCAGCGGTTCCCGTACCGGATCCAAAGAAAGCAAGAGAGAGCAAGCGTATCATACTTGAAGGAGATGTTCCGAGTCCGGTAAATATGCCGACAGGATGTCCGTTCCGCACAAGATGTCAGTATGCTTCAGAGAGATGCGCAGCCGAGTGTCCTGAGCTTACGGATAGAGGAAATGGACATATGGTCGCTTGCTTTGAAAAGTGATATCAGAAAAAGGTAATTTCGGAGTCAGTCTCCGTTATTATATAGTTATGTTCAGTTGTTCAAAAAAAGGAGGACAATAATATGAAGAAGTTAGTTTCTACGCTTCTGATCGGCGCTATGACTGCATCATTACTTGCAGGATGTGGATCGACGACAGCAGCAAATTCAAGCTCGGCTGCAGCCGGGACAGCAGCAGCGACTGGTTCAGGAAACGCACTTAAACTGTGTCTCGCTAGTGAACCTGATCATCTTGATCCCGCACTCAACTCATCAGTTGATGGTGCATGTCTTGCAGTAAACTCATTTGCAGGTCTTTACAGAGATAAGAAAGACGGTGGATATGAGCTTGCTCTTGCAGCAGCAGAGCCAACAGTAAGCGATGATGGTCTGACATACACTATCACCATTAAAGATGGTCTTAAGTGGAGCGATGGATCAGCTCTTACGGCTAAGGATTTTGAATATTCATGGAAGAGAGCAGCTAATCCGGATACTGCATCAGATTATGCTTATCTCTATGATAATTTCGCAAAAGGTTCAGATGGTCTTATTGACGTCAAGGCCAGCGACGACGGAAAGACTCTTACATGGAAATTACAGGCACCATGCTCATACATGATCAGCCTTCTTGCATTCCCTGTATTCATGCCTGTTCCTCAGGCGGCTGTCGAAGCTGCATCTGACTGGAAGACAAACCCGGGTTCATGGGCGAGTGAAGCTGGATTTGTAACAAGTGGCGCATACACTCTTAAGGAGTGGAAGCATAATGAATCAATGGTATATGTAAAGAACCCGAATTACTATGATGCGGCAAATGTAACAATGGATGAGCTTGATTTCATGCTCAGCTCAGATGATACAGCAATGCTTGCAGCATATAACGCTGGAGATCTTGATTTCATCGATTCAGTTCCGAATGATGAGATTGCATCACTTAAGGATAAGGATGATTTCCATGTTGTTGATAACCTTGGAACATATTACGTTGGATTCAATGTAAACAGCAAGCTTTTCGATGGCAAAACACCTGAAGAAGCAGATAATATGCGTCTTGCATTCAATTATCTTATTGACAGACAGACAATCGTAGATAAGATCGGTCAGTGTGGACAGAAAGCTGCTACATCATTCATACCTGCCGGCATGAGCGATGGCAATGGCGGTGAGTTCAAGAAGAATGATGCTGATTATACATTCCCTGTAGATGATGGTTACTACAAGGCAGAAGTTAACATCGACAAGGCCGTAGAACTTCTTACAAAGGCAGGATTCAAGTTTGATGATAAGAATATGCTTTCAGCTGATACGCCTATCAACATCACATATCTTACAAATGATGGAACAGGTCATGTAGCTATCGCTCAGCAGATTCAGCAGGATTTCGCTCAGATCGGTATTACAACAGATATTCAGCAGGAAGACTGGCAGACATTCCTTAACGATCGTAAGTCAGGCAACTTCGACGTGGCTCGTGAAGGATGGCTTGCAGATTATGATGATCCGATCAACATGATTGAAATGTTCTCATCTGATTCAGGTAATAATGATATGCAGCTCGGCAAGGATTCTACATCATCAGCTCCTGATTGGAAAGAATATGATAATCTTGTTACTGAGATCCGTTCAGACAGCGACCTTAAAGATCGTGAAGCAAAACTTCACCAGGCAGAGGATATGCTTATGGCTACAGGTGCTGTAGTTCCAATCTATTACTACAACGATCTGTTCATGCAGAAGACCAATGTTGATGGAATATTCTGCACACTGTTTGGCTCAAAGTATTTCATGTATGCAACAAAGCAGTGATAGCGGACATAATGATCTGAATATTATGTGAAATAAAGGGAATCGGAGCAAATTCCGGTTCCCTTTTATTTTAGGAAAATGTGTGTACGCATAAAAAAACAAAATTAAATCGTAGAAATTTCGCATTTTGTGTTGACATCCTTTGCGTGGTATTATACAATATTTCTTGCGTTGCGGCTGAAAGATGCCACAGCAAATGCAGTCCGGAGACAGTTGATTTAGTAGGATCGGATATCAGGATCGTGGATCCCGGATGAAATTTCGGGGTGTGGCTCAGCTTGGCTAGAGCGCCTGGTTTGGGACCAGGAGGTCGCAGGTTCGAATCCTGTCACCCCGACTACAACAGAATGCTTTCGCAGTCATATGCAGGTGTAGTTCAACGGTAGAACACCAGCCTTCCAAGCTGGATACGTGGGTTCGATTCCCATCACCTGCTTTTTACGTAAAAAAACACTACGTAATATCTAACCCGTGGTTATTCTGTGCTCGTAGCTCAGCTGGATAGAGCATCGGCCTTCTAAGCCGAGGGTCTGGGGTTCGAATCCCCACGGGCACACTGGCAGCAATTTGATAATGATTTATTATTTTGTGCCATATGGTGGGTGTAGCACAGTTGGTTAGCGCGTCAGATTGTGGATCTGAAGGTCGAGGGTTCGAGCCCCTCTACCCACCCTTTAAGGGCTTAAGGGAGCACTTGTGTTGATTCATTGGGCTATAGCCAAGGGGTAAGGCACAGGACTTTGACTCCTGGATTCGCCGGTTCAAATCCGGCTAGCCCAGCTACAAACAAATATGGGCCACTAGCTCAGGTGGTAGAGCACTTGACTTTTAATCAGGTTGTCTCGGGTTCGAGTCCCGAGTGGCTCATTAGGATTTGGTAAGGCTGCAGATGCCGAAAGGTGCTGCGGCCTTATTTCATGCTATGGACACACTTACGAAGCAAGCAGCATAATACATATAAGCATATATAAGCATACAAGCGTATGTAAGCATACAAGCATATATAAGCATACAAGCAGTTGAAAGGATAAGATCATATGAACGAAGAGATAAAAGAGAACAAGATGGGTGTAATGCCAATGAACAGACTCATCATAAATATGTCTGTGCCAATGATGATCTCTATGCTGGTTCAGGCACTGTATAACGTGGTCGACAGTATATTTGTCGCCATGATAGATGAAAAGGCTCTTACGGCGGTTTCTATGGCGTTTCCGATACAGGGACTGATAATAGCAGTAGCAGCAGGAACCGGAGTAGGTGTCAATGCTATACTGTCCCGTGCTCTCGGAGCAAAAAATAATGAAAAGGCTGATAAGACGGCCGAGAACGGAATCTTTCTTGCAGTAGCGTCTTATGTTGTTTTTCTGCTTATAGGTATTTTTGCCGTAAAGCCATTCTATATGAGCCAAACGGATGATATGGAGATTGTTAATTACGGTGTTAAGTATCTTACGATAGTATGTGTTCTTTCATTAGGTGTATTTATACAGATAATGTTTGAACGGTTATTACAGTCAACAGGTAAAACTGTCTATACGATGATATCGCAGGCACTTGGCGCGGTGATCAACATAATAATGGATCCCATAATGATATTCGGTATCGGATTCTTTCCAAAGATGGGAGTTACAGGTGCAGCAGCGGCTACAGTCATAGGTCAGATAGCGGCAGCAGCAGTTGGCTTTATGTTCAATAAGACAAAGAACAAAGAGATCCATATCAACATGATTGGGTTCAGACCGGATACAGGGATGATAAAAGAGATATATGAGATTGGAGTTCCTTCGATGGTAATGCAGGCGATCGGATCTGTTATGGTCTATGGAATGAACCGTATACTTATCACATTCAATTCAACAGCAGTCGCAGTCTTTGGTGTCTATTTCAAGCTTCAGAGTTTTGTGTTCATGCCTGTGTTTGGACTGAATAATGGGATGATACCGATTCTTGCATATAACTTGGGAGCGCATAAGAGAGAACGGTTTATGCAGGGAGTAAAGCTTAGTGTGATATATGCTGTCATAATAATGACAGCCGGGACGGTACTGTTTGAATTATTGCCAGGTCCTATGCTTAAAATGTTCTCAGCGTCTGATGATATGCTTAAAATGGGAGAGCCGGCACTTAGGATAATATGCATGAGTTTTATAATGGCCGCGATCGGGATTAGCTGCAGCACGGTGTTTCAGGCTGTCGGCAAGGCTGTCTACAGTATGATCGTGTCGATAGCGAGGCAGATAGTAGTATTGCTTCCGGCGGCATACGTTCTTTCAAAGACCGGAGTGGTTAATAATGTGTGGTTTGCATTTCCAATCGCTGAAGTAGTATCGATGATAGTATCGATCATATTTTTCTTAAAGACCAAGAGGGAAATAATAAACAAGATATGACTGCGCCTGAAGGGATTCGAACCCACACGTCTTTCGACACAAGAACCTAAATCTTGCATGTCTGCCAATTCCATCACAGGCGCATATCGCATAGTACACACATTTGATGTAAAATAATGTGAGTGTTGCAAAGCCGCATAAGAATGACGGTTGACATTTGCAACATCAACATGATATCACCTGATCAGAAATTTCGCAATGTCCGGTTTATTGTACTATAGAAAATTTATGATGTTGGTATCAAAAGCAGCAATTGTGTTATGGCACGTGCATCATGTTATGGTAATGGGTGAGGTTATATATAAAATGAAATTTACTACAGACCAGCAGAAAGTCATCGACGCAAAAAAATGCGACCTTCTTGTATCGGCAGCAGCAGGCTCGGGCAAGACGGCAGTGCTTGTTGAGCGCATAATTAAGATGATAACAGATGGAGATGATCCGGCTGATATAGACCAGATACTGGTCGTTACATTTACGAATGCCGCAGCTGCGCAGATGCGTGAAAAGATATCAAGGGCTGTAAGCCTGAGACTACAGGAAGATCCTGCAAATGAACATCTTCAGAGGCAGGCGGCACTTGTTCATCACGCACAGATCACTACAATAGATAAGTTCTGCGTTTCTGTCATAAGAAATCATTTTCAAGATATAGATCTCGACCCGGCTTTCCGGATAGCTGAAGAAGGCGAACTGAAACTTTTAAAGAACGATGTTGAGAATAAAGTGCTCGAAGAGTATTATGCTTCTGGAGATGCTGATTTCCTGAATATGTGTGATACATTAAGCCCGGGAAACAGCGATGCTGGTGTTATTGCAGCTGTTGAGTCTCTGTGCGGTACGGCAGATAGTTATCCATGGCCAAGAACGTGGCTTACAGAGCATGCAGAAGATTATTCATTTGTTACAGATGGAGACTCGGAGAACGCGAGGATCACTGAGAATACAGAGAATACAAAGAATACAGAGAATACAGAGAACACAGAGAGCATAGAGAACACAGAGAGCATAGAGAACACAGATTGCACAGAAAACGCAGAGTCTAAAACAGGGATATGTGACACTTCATGGTGGAAGCTTGGAAAAACATATATAACCGGAATGCTTGCACAGGCTGTGTCAATGTGCCGTGAAGAATCAGAACTCTGTGATATGCCGGGAGGCCCGGAACATTATTCTGATAATATAAATGAAGATTACGATAGGATCTCGCATGCGTATGATGTGATGATGAAATGCGATGATTATGATACTATCAGGAACACGATTCAGGGAATTCCGATGAGTACTCTATCGCGTAAGAGACCTAAAGATGTTGATCCGGAACTAAAAAAAAGAGTTACAGATCTGCGTACTCAGGTCAAGAAGATGATCAGCGACATCAAAGAAAGATACTTTGCTTTTGATTCAGCTTTTATCAGAAAGCAATCCGCATCATGTGACAGAGTGCTACGTGAACTTTCAAAAGTGGCTTTGGGTTGTCATGATGCGTATGATAATGCAAAGAGAGATAGAAATATAATAGATTTTGGCGATATAAGTCATATGGCACTAAATATACTAGCAGAGCCAGACGGCGATAGAGGGTGTATACCGACAAGCGCCGCCGAAGAATATCGCAATCATTTCAGGGAGATAATGATTGATGAGTATCAGGATTCAAACCTGGTACAGGAATTCATTCTTTCGGCGATATCGGGAGATGATCCGAAAGTCTGCTCGAGGTTTATGGTAGGAGATGTAAAGCAGAGTATATACGGATTCAGACAGGCGCGCCCGGATCTTTTCCTTGGAAAATATGAGACTTATACAGAAGACGGGACTGAACGGCTCATATGTCTTAGCAGAAATTTCCGTAGCAGAGTACAGGTCGTTGATACTGTGAATCTTATTTTCCGTAAGATAATGGTGAAAGGGCTCGGAGGCATTGATTATGACGACAATGCGGAACTTGTCCTTGGAGCGGACTATAAGGCTTCGGATTCACATGATTATGATTCAGAGCTTCTCCTGATCGATTCGTCAGATGACAAACCGGAGAACAATTCAGATGGTGAAAACATACCTGAAGATGTGGAATCGTCAGGAAAAGGTTATACGAACGAAGAAGAAAGCAGCAATAACGATGATAATGCGGATGATGATCCGGATGATCCGAAGAATCTAGGTAAAATGGAACTTGAGGCATCTGGGGTCGCATTGAGAATCCATGAGCTGATGAGCTCGCTTAAGATCACCGGTGATGACGGGGAACTTCGGACGCTGCATTATGGAGATATTGTTATTTTGATGCGTTCTCCATCAAACCGTGAAGATACATTCAGAAGGATACTGGAAAAAGAGGGCATACCGGTAAGTGTTGTAAGCAGCAGCGGATATTTCGGCTCATATGAGATTCGGACACTGCTTCATACGATGCGCATAATAAGTAATCCACGTCAGGATATTCCATTATATGGAGTGCTGCATTCATGTGTCGGACGTATGAGTGATGAGGAATTGGCACAGGTTCGTGGATACGATTATGAGGAGAACACGAATAGAGCAGGGACAACTGATGCCAGCCTTTATGAAAGCTGTAAGATCTACGCGGATCATGGATCTGATGATACGATAAAAGAAAAGTTGATACGATTTGCAGGGATGCTTGGATCATGGCGTAAGAAGGCAGAATACATGCCGATTCATCAGTTACTGCAGACTGTGATCGAGGATACCGGATACCGTGACGTGACGTCAGCGATGATGAATGGCGGGAGGCGTCTTGCAAATGTCGATATGCTGCTGAGAAAAGCAGAGGATTTCGAAAAGACAAGCTACTATGGTCTTTACCATTTTATAAGGTATATAGAGCAGCTTGAAAAGTATGAGGTCGATTACGGTGAGGCTTCGAATCCGGCAAATGGTGCGGATGCTGTTCAGATAATGAGCATACATAAGAGTAAAGGACTTGAATTCCCGGTATGCTTTGTGTCGGCGCTTGGCACGAGATTCAATCTGAGAGATACAAATGAAGGTCTGGTTGTCGATCCGGATGTTGGAATCGGAATGAAATATATCGAGACGGATAAACGGATCAGGATGACAACTGTGCAGCGCAGCATCATCGCGGAGAAGATGAGAAGGGATGTATTAAGTGAGGAAATAAGAGTTTTGTATGTAGCGCTTACCAGAGCGAAGGAAAAACTGATCATGACATCTTGCGTAGATAGCAAGACACTTGCAAGATACGCGGGGCTTACAGGGACAGACGTTACGGATGATATAAATGATAGTGGCAGTTGCTGTGGGAACGATGTAATGGGGAATGCCGGTGAAAGTATAAGCGCAAGCGGTGATAGTGAAAAAGTCAGTATTGAAGATTTAAGGAATGCTTCATCAATGATTTCGTGGATACTCATGAGTCTCGGAACTAGCGGCTGTTTGGGAACGCTTAACGTATCGGTAAAGAGACGAAGTGATCTTGGCACGTCGCGTGAAGAAGCTATGACAGATCGGCTTACACTAAAGAGAATGATTCAGGATGGAACGCGCGCGGCGGGCTGCTCGGGCGAGTCAGTAACTAAAGTACATGAGGCGGCAGAAAGATGCTTTGACATAAAGTATGGGCATGATGAACTTCAAGGACTGTTTACGAAGACGACGGTATCGGAGCTTAAGATCGCTGCGATGCATGATGAAGATGAAGCAGCGTTTGATGCATTTGCCGAAAAACCGTTCATGCCGTATGTACCACGTTTCATAAGAGAAGACGATATAGAACATATAGGCGGAACGGCGCATGCAGATAAAAATGCGCATGCAGATAAAAATGCGCATGCAGGTGAAAATGTGCATGCAGGTGGAGCGGAGCGCGGGACAGCTTATCACAGAGTCATGGAATTACTCGATTTTGCAGGTATGCCGGAGAACATGACAGCGGCGGACAGCATTTTATTTACGGGAAATGAGATATCACGCATGACACAGTCGGGCAGGATCGATAAGAGGTCGGTATCGCTTGTCGATGGCAGCAGGATCGCAAAGTTCCTTATGTCAGAGACAGCAATGCGCATGGCGGCTGCCGATAGGGCGGGAAAGCTATTCAGAGAGAAACCATTCTCTGCTGGGATATCTGCATCAAGGCTTGATGCAAAATTTCCATCAGACGAGATGGTTATGATACAGGGTATCATTGATGCGTTCTGGCAGGAAGATGACGGATATATCCTTCTTGATTACAAAACGGATATGGTCAATGAGAGCGGAGAACTTGTGAAACGCTATGAGAAGCAGCTTGATCTGTATGCAGAAGCGCTGGGGCAGATGCACATGGATGTTGTAGAGCGATTGATGTATGCGTTCAGACTTGATGAGGAAGTCAAAGTATGATGCAGGTGCCAAAAGACCAATTGTGATATGATGCAGGTGCAAAAGTATCAAATCGGTTATGATGCAAGTGCCAAAAGCAGCAAATCGGTTATGATGCAAGTGCCAAAAGTATCAAATCGGTTATGATGCAAGTGTCAAAAGTATCAAATCGGTTATGATGCAGGCATAATTATATTTCTTAAGGAATGAGGCTTTACGAATGAAAAAATCCGTTTTTTATGATCATTTGATCGAGGCGTGCAGTCAGTCTGGACTACCGATCGAACAGGCGATAAGCAAGATCAGGGATATGGGGGTAGATGCAGTTGAAATCAATCTGACGATGCTCCTTAATGATGAAGAGCATATAAGCCGGATGCTGCATGAGAATGATCTGAAGATAAGCAGTATCTATGAAATGTATGACTGGGGAAATAAGCCGGATCCTGCGCGCGCAAAGGTACAGGTCGATACAGCAGCAAAATATGATGCGGGAAGGATTCTGATAGTGCCGGGATTCCTGTCATCTATGGAGACCAGGCACCTGAAAAAGGTATCGATCGATAAAGAAAAACTTTTTGATTTTATGGATCATGATAAGAAGATCGAAAATATGAAGAGAGTTCTTATAGAGGTTACAGATTATGCGATGTCCAAGGGTGTCACAGTGACACTGGAGGACTTTGACAGTGATAAAGCACCATATGCAACATCTGATGAACTTGAGTGGTTCATGAAGAATGTCGATGGACTGCGGTTCACATTTGACTGCGGCAATTTTGCATATTCGGACGAAGACGCTTGCAAGGCTTATCAGAAACTGCAAAAAAGTATTGTTCATGTTCACTGCAAAGACAGGGGCATCGACCCGACAATAAAAAATGGTCTCAAGAATAACCGTGGACTTGTGACTGTTCCGACCGGCGGAGGATATCTTCCACTTAAGGAGATACTGACAGACCTTATCAGAAGCGGATATAGTGGCTACTTTGTTATCGAGCATTTTGGCGCAGCAGATCAGATGGCGACGATCGAAAGATCCGTAAAGTTTCTAAATGAGATCGATAAGTGCAATGCGTAGTATCGTAATGTGATTTAGATTTATAATACTCACGTTATATGTTTATGCGTGAAGATCGTATATGAGGCAGAATATTATGAGATTAACGTTACATCACGGAAGACCAGCAGAATCAGAAGGACGTCTTTCCAAGGAAATAAGAACATACGATATGCTCGACATGATTGGAATACAGTATGACAGAGTCGATCATGAGGCTGCCGAAACGATGGAAGCATGCGAAGATATTGACAATGCACTTGCACCGGCAGTCATCTGTAAGAACCTTTTTTTGTGCAATTCACAGAAGACAAAATTTTATCTGCTTATGATAGAAGGCGATAAGAAATTCAAGACTAAAGAAATATCACATCAGATCGGGAGCGCAAGACTTTCATTTGCCGAACCGGAGTACATGGAGAGATTTCTTGATATCACACCGGGATCAGTCAGCGTCATGGGACTCATGAACGACAAGCAGAATAATGTACAGCTTCTTGTTGATAAGGATGTGCTCGAGGGAGAATTTTTGGGATGCCATCCGTGCATCAATACTTCCAGCTTGAGGTTAAAGACATCTGATGTATTCGGAACATTCCTAAATGCCATACATCATGAGTACATAGCAGTCGAACTCACATAATGCATACGGGATGTTATTCAGGTGTTCAAAGATATCATTCAAGTTTCAAAGATATCATTCAGGTTTTGCAATATCGGATTATTTGTTTTTACAGTACTGGAGTGATAAATTTTTCCAGTACTGTATTTTTTTGTATCATTAAAATTGTATACAAAACTGATACAGTAACCACGTTAGAAACAGGTGTAGGTACTGCATTTTAGGACAAAGATTAGGGGTTAAAACCTAAATAAATCAACTTTGAGACCGAACGTTACAGTATTTTGGAAGTATTATGACGTAAAATACTGCAATTTTAGAGGATATACCCCCTCCTGAAAAAATAAAATACAGTAATATTGGATACATTTTTTATAGATACTGAGTCGATTTTTGTGATAGAGTTTTTTGAGTAAATAAATGCAGTAATATTCGACAAATCTTCTGCATATACTGTATGATGCGGGAAAGTCCGGATCAATGCGGGAAAGACAGGTCAGGCGGACACATATGTTGCGAAAATCATCGTGCAGGCATTGCCGTAAATAAGGTCAGGCGGATGCATAATGTCGTGAGGATCATTGTGCTTGCGTCGGTACTAAGCGAGGTATTATCGAGCCTAGTACCGCTACGCCAAGCACTGAGCGAGAGCGTATCCGAACCGACATATGCAGACCACATGACCGGATTACGACAGACCACATGACCGGATTACGACAGCCTGTTGACAAACGGCATTCGTCCGCATAAACTGTAGAAAGAGACGATGAAGGAGAGGAGTAAGCTGATTTCCCCTACAGAGACGTGCCGGATGGTGGGAAGGCACGAGGATGGATAAAGCCGAAGGTAGCTTCCGAGTCTGAATGCTGAGAAAGATTTACACGGGTAGGCATTCACGTGTGATCCGCGTTAAGGACAGAGATCAGGCAGATGCTTTAGCAGATGTTTTGGCAGATGTTGTGGCAGAGGTTATGGCAGATGTTGTGACAGATGTTACGGCAGAGGGTTTTAGCAGTCAGAGCATATAAATCCTCATAAAGCAAAGAGCGTGATCTATGAGTGATAAAGCAAGGTGGTACCGCGTATATACGCCCTTCGCAGACAGTAAGCAGTCTGGGGAGGTCTTTTTTTTGTTTGGATACTGAATATTCCGGAAATATCTGCACGAAAAAATATGCAAAATACGCCGGGACATAGATTCAGTATAAGATCTGCTCATGACTGCGCAGCATACACATTTATATTATGGAGGCACAAAATGGCAAAAGAACTTGATAAGACATACGATCCCAAACAGATAGAGGATCGCCTGTATCAGAAATGGCTCGATAAGAAATACTTCCATGCGGAAGTTGATAAGAAAAAGAAACCATTCACGATAGTTATTCCGCCGCCAAACATCACGGGACAGCTTCATATGGGTCATGCGCTCGACGAGACTATGCAGGATATCCTTATCAGATATAAGCGCATGGAAGGTTATAACGCACTCTGGCAGCCCGGAACCGATCATGCGTCTATCGCAACAGAAGTGAAGGTCATCAATACTCTTAAGGAACAGGGAATAACAAAGAGCGATCTTGGACGTGACGGATTTCTCGAGAAATGCTGGGAATGGAAGAAAGAATATGGCGGACGTATCGTAAATCAGCTTAAAAAGCTTGGCTCATCATGTGACTGGGACAGAGAACGTTTTACGATGGACGAGGGCTGCAGCAAAGCTGTAACAGAAGTATTCTGTCGCCTTTATGAAAAAGGGCTTATCTACAAGGGAAAGAGGATAATAAACTGGTGCCCGGTATGCAAGACTTCTATATCTGATGCGGAAGTTGAGTATGAAGAGCAGCAGGGTCATTTCTGGCATATAAAGTATCCGCTCGTAGATGAGAACGGACAGCCAAGTAAGACAGAGTTTCTTGAATTTGCAACGACACGTCCGGAGACTATGCTTGGTGATACAGCGGTTGCAGTGAACCCGGCAGATGAGAGATACCATTATCTTAAAGGACGTCAGGTATGGCTCCCTATAGTGAACAAACCTATCCCTGTTGTTGAAGATGACTATGTTGATATGGAGTTCGGAACAGGTGTTGTTAAGATAACACCGGCGCATGATCCTAACGATTTTGAAGTCGGTAAGCGTCATAATCTTGAAGTCATCAATATCCTTAATGATGATGCCACGATAAATAAGAATGGCGGAAAATATGAAGGACTCGACAGATATGAAGCAAGAAAACAGATCGTCGAGGAACTTGATAAGGAAGGACTTCTTGTCCGCATAGAAGATTACAGCCATAATGTCGGCACGCATGACAGATGTCATACGACAGTAGAACCTATGGTAAAGGAACAGTGGTTCGTCAAGATGGATGAACTTATAAAGCCTGCGGTAGATGCTGTAAAAGATGGAGATATCACGCTTATTCCCCCTCGTATGGATAAGATATATTACAACTGGACAGACAATATCCGCGACTGGTGTATAAGCCGCCAGCTGTGGTGGGGTCATCGTATTCCGGCATATTACTGTGATGACTGTGGAGAGGTCGTAGTATCACGTACAGAACCGCACAAATGTCCGAAATGCGGTGGTACTCATTTTACACAGGATCCGGATACGCTCGACACCTGGTTTTCTTCAGCACTGTGGCCGTTTGAGACACTCGGCTGGCCTGATAAGACCGAAGATCTTGAATATTTCTATCCTACGGATGTTCTGGTCACTGGATATGACATAATCTTTTTCTGGGTTATCCGAATGATCTTTTCGGGATATGAACAGATGGGTGAAAAGCCGTTCAGTACAGTTCTTTTCCACGGTCTTGTCCGCGATGAGCAGGGCAGGAAGATGAGCAAGTCGCTTGGTAACGGAATCGATCCGCTGAAGGTTATCGACAAGTATGGTGCCGATGCGCTCAGACTTACGCTTATCATGGGCAATGCTCCGGGCAATGATATGCGCTACAGCGATGAACGTGTAGAAGCTAATCGTAATTTTGCAAATAAAGTATGGAATGCCTCTCGTTTCATTATGATGAATATGGAGAAGACATCTCCGGAAGTTCTTGAAGCGCCATTTGCTGATATCAAGGATAAACTAGAGCCTGTTGATAAATGGATCATCTCGAAGTGCAACAGTCTTGTCAGCGAAGTGACTTCAAAGATGGATGATTTTGAACTTGGAATAGCAGTACAGAAGATATATGATTTTATCTGGGATGAGTTCTGTGACTGGTATATCGAAATGGTTAAGCCTCGTTTATATAATTCGGATGACAGAGACAGTCATGATGCTGTGATGTGGACACTTAGAAATGTCCTAATAACGGCGCTCAAACTTCTTCATCCTTATATGCCGTTCGTAACAGAAGAGATATTCTGTACGATTCAGAATAAGGAAGAGTCGATCATGGTATCGGATTGGCCAACATATCATGATGAATACTGCTTCGAAGCGGAGGAATCATCGATCGAAGTCATAAAAGCTGCAGTTCGCGGTATAAGAAATATCAGGACCGAGATGAATGTCGCACCGGCTCGCAAGGCTGAGGTATATGTTGTCACAGCAAATAAGAAGATGAAAGATATTTTTGTTGAGGATAAGCTCTTCTTTGCTACCCTTGCATATGCATCTGATGTTATAATACAAGAAGACAAGACAGGGATAGACGATGACGCGGTAGCTGTTGTTATTCCCGATGTCAATCTGTACATGCCTTTTGCAGATCTTGTTGACATCTCACAGGAGATAGAAAGACTCAAGAAAGAAGAAGACAGACTTGCCGGAGAACTCAAGCGTTCTCAGAATATGTTGTCAAATGAGAGATTTCTTTCAAAAGCTCCGAAAGAAAAAGTTGATGAGGAGAAGGCAAAGCAGGAGAAGTACGAACAGACGATGAAGCAGGTCAGAGAGAGACTGGGACAGCTTCAGAAGTGATAGCTTCAGAAGTGGCAGCTTCAGAAGTGACAGTTTTAGAAGAGATAGCTTCAGAAGTGGCAGATAGAGCTACATAATGAAACTTGCATCATATAAACAGGAGATTTCACATGGCAGATATGAAGCATCTGGAAGCAGGAGACGACATAGATATCGGTGAAGCTGAGATGGAAGCGCTGATGGAGGAGATACTTAAACTTCAGCAGAAATCCGTGAACGATTCAGATGGTGAACCTGATGTGAAACCTGATGAAAAAGCTGAAGCGGTAGCCGAGGAAAAGCCGAAATCCTACATTCGTGTATCAGATGACCGCATGGAAGCATGGGTATTTTTTGCCAAAGAATCAGGCGCGATGACGCGCAATGAACTTCTTAAATTTCTTAAAGATAATGGCGTTATGCGAGGATATGTCAGCAGTGTATTTACAGACGCTGTCAAATCTCCGAAATTCGACAGAGAGATAATGATAGCGAGTGGTCGTGACGCTGACGAGGGACGAGACGGATATTACGAGTACTTTTTTGAACCGGAGAAATACCATGTCCCGAGGGTGCTTGAAGATGGATCCGTAGACTATGCTTCTATGAATAAGCTTGCAAACGTTCATGCCGGAGATGTAGTTGCGATGTATCATCCGGCAGTACAGGGACAGGATGGATTCAATGTATGCGGTGATGCGATAAAAGCCCGCGTAACGCGTGACCTTCCACCGATGTTCGGCAAGGAGATAACACGTGATGGCAATAGGTATATGGCCAAGGTCGATGGAAAGATCGAAGAGCACCACGGTCATGTAGATATTCAGAAGATTCATGAGGTACATGGTGATATCGGGGCTGTCGTAGGCAAGATAGAATTTTTCGGAGATGTCATTGTCTATGGAAATGTTGAAGAAGGCGCAGTGATTCGTGCCGGACGCAATATCGATATAAGAGGTACGGCAGCAGGGGCTACGCTCAGCGCGGGCGGTGATATTATCGTAACTCGTGGAATCACGGGCTCGGGAGACGCTAAGGTCACAGCACGCGGCAATCTCATGAGTGATTTTATAGAGAATGCCAGAGTTGAAGTTCAGGGAAATGTGACAACAAATTCTATTCTGAATTCGAATATATCAGCAGGCGGGGAAGTTAATGTATGCGGTGAGAAAGGCGTTATAATCGGCGGATACACACACGGATTCCGTAGCATAAAGTCAGCAAATGCAGGGAATGATGCGGAAAGAAAAACGATACTTCATGTCGGATATGAGGCAGGGCTGTACGAGAGCTATCTTGATATGAAAAAGCGTGAAGCTGTGATAAAACATAATCTGAGTGCTATCGTTTCGCAGATAACAAGCCAGATGCATTCACAGAAATTCATCAATCTCAAGAAGAAATACGGGACAGATGATGAAACGGAGAATACTGACGAAGATAAAACAGCAGAAGCAAATGATGAACTTGATATCAGTAAGAAGATCGCGGAATGGACTAAACAGAAGAATGAACTGTTTAACGAGATCGAACAGATAAGACCTGTCAGAGAGCGGCTTGAGGAAAAGATCATGCTCGCAGATAAGGCTAAGATCGAAATATCGGGACACATCTATATCGGAACGATGATAGCGATCAATGACAGAAAGTATCTGGTAAATAAAAACACGAGCTTTATGATTTATTCGATAAAATCTGGTATCATAGAAGCCAAAGTTATGGTACTCTGATAATTGAATTTGTTGCAGGGAGGAATCATGATAGATTTTGAAGAAGAACTGAAAAAGTTTTATCCGAGCCTTGAAGTGGAAGATGCGGAGGAAGCTATCTACAATCAGGATCTTACTGATATGGCAGATCTGATGGTCAAGACAGTCAAGGATGTCAAGAAAGCAGAAAAAGAAAGCAAATAGAGGGAAGCTTTATGAAATGCAACGTATGCGGATGTCAGCTTTCGGCAGATGATTTCTGCCCGAACTGTGGAGCGGATGTCAGATCATATAAAAGAATAATGGGTATCGCGAACAGATTTTATAACATTGGACTTGAAAAAGCCAAAGTCAGGGATCTTTCAGGAGCGATAACAGATCTTCGCCAGTGTCTCAAGTTCAATAAGGATCAGGTCGATGCGAGGAACCTTCTCGGCCTTGTCTATTTTGAGACAGGAGAAGTTGTAGCGGCACTAAGCGAATGGGTAATAAGCAAGAATATCCGTCCCAAGAAGAATATCGCAGATGATTATCTGGACAGGATACAGACTAATCAGACTAAACTCGATATGATCAATCAGACGATAAAGAAGTATAATCAGGCGCTTACGTACTGCCGTCAGGACAGTTACGATCTTACAGTGATTCAACTTAAGAAAGTGCTTTCACTTAATCCCAAGTACATAAGAGCACATCAGCTGCTGGCACTTTTATATATCAATGAGGCTCAGAATTCTGAGTCATCAGGAGACAGATCGACCTCCGAGGCAATTCAGTCATCGCGCAGAAAAGCTCTTGAGAGCTGGAAGAACGCAAGGACAGAACTTGAGAAGTGCCAGGCTATAGACATAAATAATACGACTACACTCAGGTATATGAAAGAAGTTCAGGCAGCAACAGAACAGGGCGATCAGGTAAAAGAGTTTCCATTTGCACGGAAAAAGAAAGATGATATAGTCGAGTACAAGCATGATAATGAGACGATAATTCAGCCGATAGGGCTAGGCGAGCACAGCGGTACGTCAACTGTTCTGAATATTGTTCTTGGACTTGTCATAGGGATAGCTGTAGCGTGGGGACTTATCCTTCCTGCACGCATACAGAAGGCAAATTCCGAATCAGATCTGAAAGTCAAAGAGATCGGGGAACAGCTTGATGCGAAAACTGCTACGATAGACGAGATGCAGAAACAGATCGATGATCTGAAGACATCAAACAATGATCTTAAGTCGTCACTTGATGATTACAAAGGGAGTGACGGTGCAGTACAGGCTATGGATTCTCTTGATAAGGCTGTAAATGCATATCTTGCAGATCCTACAGATATAGATGGAATATCGCAGCCGCTTGATACGATCGATGTCGATCAGCTGGGCAGCGAGATGCCGGATTCCTTTACAAAGCTCTATGATGCGATGATCGGGATCATTGGACCGGATCTGTCTAAGAAGAGCTATGATGAAGGCTATAATTCGTATAATAGCGGAGATTATGATAATGCAGTGATCGGATTTACCAAGGCTTATAAATATGATCCGACAAATGAGGATGCGCTATATTACATGGCACAGGCATACAGCAAGGGCGGGAAGACTGATGATGCCGCAAAGACATATCAGCTTGTGATCGATACATTTCCAGGGACTGAGAAGGCAAATAAAGCAAAGCTTTATCTTAGTCAGATCGGTGGAGGACAGTAAGGATGCGCCTTATGAAGTTCAAAATGGAACGTCCGAATCTTCTTAAAGAAGGCGATCATGTTACAGTAACAAAAGGTGTGCTTCCAAGTAATTACTATTACACTATCGATCCGTCGCTCGCGATGTCTGGGAACTATCCGTTTTACCAGGAACTTAAGACAAACGAAGGTACGGTCAAAGAAGTTATCAGTAATGACAGAGGTTTTTATGTGACGGTAGAGTTTGATGAACCGGATATATAATATAGAATGTGGGTATCAAAAGAAAATATTGTGATATGATGCTGCGAATAGTATCATTTAAGCATCAGAAAGGAAGTATTAAAATGAAATACGTATCAACTGAAAAGGCACCGGCAGCGATAGGACCTTATTCGCAGGGAATAATAGCAGGGGATTTTCTTTACGCATCAGGACAGATCCCGATCAATCCGGAAAATGGCAAGATCGAAGCAAAGACGATAGAAGAACAGGCAGATCAGGCTATCCGCAATGCAGGAGAGATTTTGAAGGCAGCAGGGGCTGATTATAAGGATGTAGTGAAGACTACATGTTTTCTGTCAGATATGAGCGATTTTGCGGCATTCAATGCGGTCTATGAGAAGTATTTCACCGGGAAGCCGGCAAGAAGCTGCGTAGCGGCTGCAGCACTTCCAAAGAACGTCAAGTGCGAAGTCGAAGTCACAGCATATATCGGAAAATAAAACAGCATATATTGAAAAATAAAAAAGGCTGGAATTCGCATGAAAAAGCGAATTCCGGTTTTTTTATGACTTGGCCTAGTCGGCAATATCGAAATCAATGTTTTTTTCTTTAAGGAATGCACAGATCCAGTCGTCAAATGCATGCTCTGCATCGTGACTTGGAACAAAAGAATTGTATGATACACCGGTCGTGAGACTCATAATGTCATCGTGAAAAAGGATTCTGATCACAAGCAAATCTATAGCATCTGAGCCGAATCCGGAAATTGCAGTGACTCCGGAACTTTTACCGGGAATATGTCCGGATATAATCACATCACGGACAGAAGGTTTGCAGCAGAGAATAAATTTTAGCGAAGCCGGAGTACGTTTTCCCTTTATCAGATCAAAACACTGAGGGCGGATATCTGCCCAGGATATGTAGTCAAAAGGACGAATGGAAGGATCTTCCCATTCGTCTTTTTCATAATATCCCTGATTGAAGTGGCCGTCTATTGTATGAGTAGTGCGCACTGAAATAACTGCTTCGGTAAGGAGAAAATCATCGAAACAGTCAGAACATAAAAGTTTATTCATAAAATCTTTTTTATTTGTCAGGGTAATTTCAAGCATTTTATCAGCTCCGAGAGTTCATCAGACTGAGATTACGATCCCGCCATCATTTGCATACATACTGCTGAGACCTGATGCAGCGGTTATCCGGATATCTTTGAAAGTGCCTTTTTCAGAAAGAAGGTTTTTGCAGAATTCTGCACGATCCGGGCAGTTAACGTGTGCTACATATGCTATCTTCTGTTCGGAATCAGTGGCTTCCGAGACGACATAATCAGTCATGCGTGAGAGTGCTTTCTTTATTCCCATCGCCTGTCCTTTCTGTACGATGCTTCCATCATCTGAACCCATTATAGGCTTGATACTGAGGGTTGTGGCAACAAGTGCTTTGACACCGCTGAGACGTCCGTTCTTTCTAAGCGTATCGAGATTATCAAGTACAAAATATGTATTCATGTTATTTACAAAATCCGTTATCTGTTTTGTTATCTCGTCAAACGACAGACCTGCACGGCAGAGTTCCTGAAGCTTTTCAGCTACTTCTGATTCACCGCATACGGCAGATTTGGAATCTACGGCTAATATATTCTTTTCTTCGTTTTCTTCTTTAAAGAGTTCAGCTCCAAGAACGGCACTGTTGTAACTGCCGCTGAGCTTTGATGAAAGTGTGACGGAAAATACCATGTCGGCATCACAGTCATATGCGTTCATAAAGCGCTCAGGAGATGGACATGATGATTTGGGACAAACAGGGCTTGCTGCGACCTGAGCCAAAAATTCAGCCTGATTGAATGTTTCATCATCCATTATACGGTAATCGCCGACTTCGAGTCCAAGCGGTACACGTACGAAACACGGATCATTCCTGAGAGATTCGGTATATTCACAGCTGCTGTCCCCGACGATCTTATAACTCATAGCCGCTCCTTTGATTAAGTGATAGTTGTATGATATCACCGGTGATAAGATTATGCAAAGCAGATAAAAAAACCAGCGGATAAGATAATCCGCTGGTTTTATTTTACCATAAATCAAGACGTGGTTACAGCATTTCGAAATGAATCGGAGAAAAATATAAAAGTAACACTATGATGATCTGCAAAGTCAGTATCAAAGGCATTCCTATTGCAAAGCTGCGATGCCTTGTCTTGTGGTGGAACAGATACATTCCGATAAGTGCACCAACGCTTCCACCGATGAAGGCAGTAAGAAAAAGTGTTTTTTCGGATATCCTCCAGTTCTGTCTTCGCGCCATCTCTTTATCGATTCCCATAAGTGCAAGACCTATGATATTGACGACGATAAGATAGATAGCGATCAGTCTGATAACATCCATTTTATAAAATCTCCGTTATAGTTTATTTCGTTTTCTTCTTAGAAACAGGTTTCTTTGCAGCAGCCTTTTTTGTAGCAGCTTTTTTTGCAGCAGTCTTTTTGGGAGCTGCTTTTGCAGCTGCGATCTCCTGGAATTTCATAGCGCGAACCTTGCTTGAAAGTCCGAACAGATTGATGAAGCCTTCTGCATCATGGTGATCGTAGAGGTCGCCGGTTGTGAAGGAAGCGATGCTCTCATTATACAGCGAATAAGGTGAAGTTGTACCGGCTTTTATTATATTTCCCTTGTAGAGATTGAACTTTACTTCGCCTGTAACGTATTTCTGTGTACTCTCGATGAAAGCCTGAACAGCCTCGCGGAGAGGCGTGAACCATTTTCCTTCATATACGATCTGAGCAAATTTATTTCCCATATCAGTCTTAAGAGCGTATGTGTCACGATCAAGGATGAGTTCCTCAAGCTGCTGATGAGCTTCATAGAGGATAGTTCCTCCGGGAGTCTCATATACACCACGGCTCTTCATGCCGACAACACGGTTTTCGACGATATCTATGATGCCGATGCCGTGTTTGCCACCGAGCTTATTGAGCGTAAGGATGATGTCAGAGACTTTCATCTGTTTGCCATTGACACTCTTGGGAACACCGGCTTCGAATGTCATCGTTACATATTCCGGCTTGTCGGGAGCTTTTTCCGGAGTGTTGCCAAGAACGAGGAGATGAGCATAATCAGGTTCGTTGGCAGGATTTTCGAGTTCAAGTCCTTCGTGGCTGATGTGCCAAAGGTTACGGTCACGGCTGTAGCTGTTCTTTACTGAGAAAGGAAGCTTGATGCCCTTTTTGCGGCAATATTCGATCTCGGATTCACGTGAATCGAATGTCCACTTTGGATCACGCCATGCGGCGATTATCTTTATATCAGGTGCAAGTGCTTTGATGCCAAGTTCAAAACGAACCTGATCATTTCCCTTGCCTGTAGCTCCGTGGCAGATCGCTGTTGCGTGTTCTTTACGTGCAATTTCAACAAGACGCTTTGCAATAGCGGGACGAGCCATTGATGTTCCGAGGAGATATTTGTTCTCATATACAGCATGTGCCTGTACGCAGGGAACAATGTAATCGTCACAGAATGTCTCTGTAAGATCTTCTATATATAATTTAGAAGCTCCACATGACTTTGCTCTTTCTTCAAGACCATCGAGCTCGTCTGCCTGACCACAGTCTGCACATACACAGATGACTTCATAATTGTAATTTTCCTTAAGCCACGGAATGATGACTGTTGTGTCAAGACCGCCTGAATACGCAAGAATGACTTTTTCTTTCTTTGCTGCCATTTTATTTTCCTCCTGATGTATCATCTAAAAGTTTATGTATAAGTACATGAATAAATATACACCGTGTAATCATAAAATGCAATGAAGAAATATGCACAAAATTAAGGCGAAGAAAGTATAAAATGAATAAAAAGCGCATATATATAAATATTACTTGCATAATATACATGATGGAAGTATACTGATGCAAAGAGTTTCAAAGTTTTCCGAATGTTTACAGAATTACGAGAGTTTTCGAAGAAAACGGAGTAATTCGCAGCATCATGATACGAATAAGAAGTACAACGATAAATAAGAAGGATCACAGGGAAAGAGGTTTATATGGTAAGAGTCGGAATAATCGGCGCGACAGGATACGCCGGAGGAGAGCTCGTCAGGATTCTCGTTGGACATAAGGATGCACAGATCGTATGGCTTGGATCAAGAAGTTATATAGATAAGAAGTATTACGAAGTTTACAGGAATATGTTTGAGATAGTTGACGGCGTATGCATGGATGAGAACATGGATGAGCTGGCCGATAAGGTCGACGTGATATTCACTGCTACACCGCAGGGACTCTGCAGTCATATGGTAAATGAAGAACTACTTTCTAAAGTGAAGGTTGTCGATCTAAGTGCGGATTTCAGGCTGAAAGATCTTAAGGTATATGAAAAATGGTATAAGCTCGAGCATGGGGCACCACAGTATATAGATGAGGCAGTGTATGGACTTTGCGAGATCAACAGGGATAAGGTAAAGGGCGCGAGGATAATCGCAAATCCCGGGTGCTATACGACTTGTTCGATCCTGACAGCATATCCGCTTGTAAAAGAAGGACTTATAGATCCGCAGACGCTCATCATTGATGCAAAGAGCGGAACGAGCGGAGCAGGAAGAGGTGCCAAGGTTCCAAATCTTTTCTGTGAAGTAAATGAGAATATCAAAGCGTATGGTGTCACAACGCACAGACATACTCCGGAGATAGAAGAACAGCTGGGCTACGCGTGCGGCAAGGATATAACAGTAAGCTTTGTACCGCATCTTGTTCCGATGAACCGAGGAATCCTCGTTACGGAATATGCATCTCTTATAAAGAAAGCAGATGGAACATATTGGACGACAGACGAACTTAGAGAAGTATATAAGAAGTATTACGATAAAGAGCAGTTTGTGAGAGTGCTTGATAAAGGCGAGACACCAGAGACGAAGTGGGTCGAAGGAAGTAACTATACTGATGTCAATTGCATAGTCGATGAACGCACAGGGCGAGTCATAATGATGGGTGCACTCGATAATCTCGTAAAGGGCGCGGCAGGTCAGGCAGTTCAGAATATGAACCTTTTATTTGGTCTTCCGGAAAATGAAGGACTTCAGATGGCACCTGATTTCCCGTGACACAAGTATGATAATGCAAATCGCTCATATGCGTAGTGAGTTTCGGCGGCACATAGGAATGATTTTGAGCCATTACATTATACGCATAATCGCAGAATGGAAATGATATGATAGGCGAGAACAAACCAGATACAGCTTTAAATGACTTCATGTCAAATGAAAAAGAAGGAACGGCATCCCTTCCAGATGGTGTCGTGATCAGGCAGATGATGCCGGAAGACTATGACGGGGTCAAAGCACTGTGGATGACGATCGACGGTTTTGGAATAAGGAGCATTGACGATTCACGTGAAGGCGTTGAGCATTTCATCGCGCGAAATCCGGACACTAGCGTCGTAGCGGATCAAAACGGCACAATAAAAGGTGCAGTGTTATGTGGAAGTGACGGCAGACGTGGTACGCTCTATCATGTGTGCGTTGCGGCAGATATGAGAAGACGCGGCATCGGAACTGCAATGGTGAGATGGTGCATCGACGTTCTTAGAGCTGATATGATAAATAAGATTTCGCTCATAGCATTCAGAGATAATGATATTGGCAACAGCTTCTGGAAGAAGAACGGCTGGAAATTCCGTGATGACCTGAATTATTATGATTACACGCTTAATCCGGGAAACAGCACAGTATTCAATGGAAACGACCATACGGGATGCAGGATATACAACTGATAGATAGTTACATGCAAAATTATATTGAAAGATGATTACCTGATTTGGGAAACGGTGCAAAAACAGGGAATATAAGGAGTATTTATATGAATAACGATGAGATGAAAGAAGTCACTACTAAGGCTGAGACTCTTATAGAGGCTCTTCCATATATACAGAAATTCAACAGGAAGATAATAGTTGTCAAGTATGGCGGCAGCGTCATGACTGATCCGGAACTTCAGAAGAATGTTATAAAAGACGTTACACTTCTTAAGCTTGTCGGATTCAAACCGATCATTGTTCACGGCGGTGGCAAAGCGATAAGCAAATGGGCGGGTAAAGTCGGTATAGAATCGAAATTCGTAAATGGTCTCAGGGTTACGGATGCTGATACGATGGAGATCGCGGAGATGGTTCTTGGCAGGGTAAATAAGAGTCTTGTCGCGATGGTTCAGGAACTTGGCGTAAATGCCATTGGCATAAGCGGTAAGGATGGCGGGCTGCTTAAGGTAGATAGAAAATATTCAGATGGTCAGGATATTGGATATGTCGGCAATATAAGAGAAGTGAATGCACAGATAATACAGGATCTTCTCGAAAAAGATTTTCTGCCTGTAATAGCTCCTATTGGTATGGATGATGATTTTAATACATACAATATCAATGCAGATGACGCGGCATGCGCGATAGCAGAGGCAGTAGGTGCGGAAAAGCTGGCATTTCTCACAGATACGGATGGACTTTATAAAGATTTTAGTGACAAGACGTCTCTTATTTCCCGGCTGACAGTAAAAGAAGCAAGAGAGCTTGTTGATGGCGGATGTATCGGCGGCGGAATGCTTCCGAAACTGAACGGATGCATCGATGCTGTATCGAATGGCGTTGGCAGAGTACATATTCTGGATGGCAGGATACCACACTGCCTGCTTCTTGAGATATTTACCGATAAAGGTATCGGCACAGCGATAACAGCAGACGAAGAGTGAGAACGACAGGCAGCGATGATACCGATGCAAGCGGTCAGATAAACCAGAGATGATCGCAAATTCAGATGAGTATGCAGAGCGCATATGGAGGTATGAAAATGGGAATGAAAGAATATATCGACGAGGCAGAGAAAGATCTGCTTCATACATACAACAGGTATCAGGTTGTACTGGATCATGGCAAAGGTGTGAACCTGTATGATACAAATGGAAAAGAGTATCTCGATTTTATGTCAGGTATAGGTGTGTACGCGCTTGGATATGGAAATAAGGAGTATAATGATGCGCTGAAAGCACAGATCGACAAGATCACACATACATCGAATCTATTCTACAATGTACCTGCGATAGAAGCGGCAAAGAAGCTGAAAGCTGCTTCAGGCATGGATCGTGTTTTCTTTACAAACAGTGGGGCTGAAGCGGTAGAGGGTGCGATAAAGACTGCGAGAAAGTACGCTTACCGAAGGGATGGCAAGAATGATCACGAGATAATCGCATTAGAGCATTCATTTCACGGACGTACTATGGGAGCACTTTCGGTGACTGGAAAAGAGCAGTACCGGACACCGTTTGAACCGATGATCGGAAATATAAAGTTTGCAGAGATGAACGATCTTGAGAGTGTGACGAAGCAGATAAATCAGCATACTTGTGCAATACTTTTTGAGACAGTTCAGGGTGAAGGTGGGGTTCATCCCGCAACACCTGACTTTATCAAGGCGATAAGGAAGATATGCGATAAAAACGGTCTTCTTATGATGCTTGATGAGGTGCAGTGCGGAATGGGCAGGACTGGCAGCATGTTCGCTTATCAGAAGTATGGCGTGAAACCTGATGTTGTGATGAGTGCAAAGGCATTAGGGTGCGGAGTGCCGGTAGGCGCTTTCATGATGACAGAAAAGATCGCTTCACATTCTCTTGAAGCGGGAGACCATGGAACGACATACGGTGGAGGTCCATTTGCTTGCGCAGCAGTTTCAAAAGTGTTAGATTTGTATGATGAACTGGATATCATAACACATGTAAATGAGACAACACCTTATCTTGAACAGGTGCTTGACCGGATAAAGTCTTCTCACTCGTGCATTAAGGAGAGAAGAGGTGCAGGATTCATACAGGGTCTTGAGTTTGACGGACCGGTAAGCGGAATAATCGGCAAGGCGATGGATAAGGGTCTGATCCTGCTTAGTGCCGGACCTAACGTCATAAGATTCCTGCCGCCGCTTATAATGGATAAGGAACACATAGACATGATGGCAGATATCCTTGATAAAAGTATATAGCGAGAGGTGCCTAAGTAGTCAATGAAGAAATATTGGAAGGTCTTTCTGCTGGTCGCGATATTTTCAGCAGCTGCAGCATGTGTAACTTTCTTATTTATCAAGAAAGCATATGATAAAAAAAATAATACAGAAAATGTCGGAACAAATACAGAAACCGGCATATTCGCCGCAAAAAAAGAAACGCTTAACCTTTGGTATACGGATGAGAGCCTTGCTGACTATCTTGCAAGTGTGACGGTTGATTACAATACGAAACATAAAGATGTCCGTATTGTTCCCAAACTTGTGTCAGCTAAGGATTATGTCAGCAGTATATCAGATGCTTCGGTAAAAGGGACGGATATGCCGGATCTTTTTATAATCAGCAATGATACACTTGAACAGGATACACTCGGGGGACTTACATCGGAAGTACCTTCTGATAAAGCGGGATACATTTCGGGTAAAGTGCCGGAGATTGCGATGAATGCGGTCACATATGATGGGAAAGTGGTCGGATATCCGCTCTATTATGAGACAAGTTCACTTCTATATAACAAGACGTATCTTGACGAATGGGCAAAGTCGCAGGTAGAAGCTGAGGAAGATGCTAAAGAGGGAGAGGCAGCACAGGCGGCAGATGAGACGGACGCTGCGAGGACGCAGTCTGTAGAGACGAGCACTGCGACTGAAACATCATCAGCGGCACAGACAGAGACAGCGTCGAAAAATACAACAGAGGCAGCCACAGAAACGGTCACAGAGTCAGCAACACAGACAGCAACAGAGACAGCAGTTAGTGCTGATATTCAGAAAAGGATAGATGACAAAGAAGCAGATATACTTCCAAAGAAGATAACAGATATAGAGACATTTGCGGATACGTATGATGCGCCAGAAACGATGCAGGCTATCTTTAAATGGGATGTTACGGATATTTTTTACAATTATTTCTTTATCGGAGCATCGGTAAATATAGGCGGTAAAGATGGAGATGATGATACTATCGATCTGTACAACTCAAATTCGGTAAAGAGTATGGAGTTGTATCAAAATCTGAATCAGTTCTTTTCTATAGATACATCCGAGATAAGCTATAAGCAGATCATACAGGATTTTATAGATGGTAAGATCCTTTATACTGTTGCGACAACAGATGCAGTAGCATCTATAGACCGGGCAAAGGAAGAGGGAAAATGCAGCTATGATTATGGTATAACACTTCTTCCTGATATCAGTGAAGAGCTTCCGGCGAAGTCTCTTTCTGTTACGAGTGCGGTCGTGGTCAATGGCTATTGTGCGGATAAAGATGCGGCAAATGAATTTGCGTCATATCTTGCATTACTGCCTCCTCAGGAATTCTATGACAGGACAGGCCGTGTCTCTGTACTTAAAGAAGATAAATATGACGAGCCCGCGCTCGGAGAATTCATGAATGAATATGAACGTTCGGCACCGATATCAAAGACGCTTAGTACCGGCAGCAGCTGGCTGCAGTTAGAGATAGCGTTCTCAAAGATATGGGATGGTGCAGATCCGAATGATACGCTTCATGAACTTTCTGAAAAAGTCATTACAAGCGCAACGGGAAAAGAATATAAACAGGACAAGATCGAAGTCGAAGGTGAAACATCGGAAACATCAGAGACGTTAGAGACAAATGAATTTGTTGATGATAGTGAGACTAAGGAGACATCATCAGAAACAACTAATGGTGATGCAGCAGGCAGTACGTCTGCTAAAACTTCGGGTGGACAGAACTGAAATAATTAGCTAGTATATAAGAGAAATGCATAGGGGGTCTTTTCATTCCGGAGGAATAATATGAATGATATTTCGGAGATGAAAAGGAAGATATGCGATAGTATCAGGATTTTACCGGTGTGGATCATATTTGCGATCGTAACACTTACAGCAGTCGGATGTGCGCCAAGACAGGATGAGCTGATCATCGAGTCAGAGTCTGCAGATACTGGTGAAGTTGAGACAACAAAAGACATTTCGAAAGATGATGCCGAAAAGACGGAACAGACCGTTCAGACTGTGGAAACACTGCAGGCAGATGTTTTTGTTCACGTATGCGGAGCAGTAAAGAATCCCGGTGTGTATGTGCTACATAGCGATGGGCATGTATGTGATGCGGTATCGGAAGCAGGCGGATTTACATCTGATGCGGATGAAGAATATGTCAATCAGGCATACCCGGTTTCCGACGGGTTAAAGATCGTGATCCCTACAGTTATGGAAGTGACTGCAATGGCGGAGACATCAGAAGTAGGCACTATAAGCAATTGTCTTGACAGATCATGCGAAGAAGCGAAACCTGGAACATCCGAAGG
>JAGPKJ010000026.1 GCA_018053995.1 Lachnospiraceae bacterium
CTCTGGCGATCTTTCTCAGTGCGGAGTTAGGCTTTTTAGGAGTTGCAGTCTTAACAGCTGTGCAAACACCTCTCTTCTGAGGGCATGAGCTGTCGATAGCCGCTTTATGAAGAGAATTGTATCCCTTCAGAAGAGCGGGTGCTGTCGGCTTGCTGATAGACGTTTCGCGTCCCTTTCTGACTAACTGGTTAAATGTTGGCATTCTTTTTCACCTCCTGTTTGTGAATAGATTTAATCCATATGACGTCCCAAAATGAGACAGACATAAAGACAACGCATAAATTGCGCACGAGGATAGTATACTTGCACAAATATGCGTTGTCAATAGATTTTCTGATTTAGTAGCTATCTATCTAACTCTTCTGATGCATCCTGAGATCTTTTATTATCCTCAGTTACCCATCACCGCTGTAAATGTTGTATCACCATTGATCGTCATCGCTTCTATCTGATCTGTTGAGTATACATTATCGGAAGTATCTGTGCTTACTTTCCAGCCTTCGAATCCTGCTTCGTCATCGTAGCTTGGAACATCTTCGGATTTTATCTGCTCGCCTGCCTGATAATCTTCAGTTCTGAATGCTGCTCCGGTAGTATCCTGCATTCCTTCAAATGTTACAACATATGATCCGTCATCCTCAGCTGCATCGATTGAATCAGCCATTGCGACTTCCGCATCATCGATTCTTACTGTTGCTTCCTCATCAGTTGTATCAACTGTCGCTGTAACAGATGCTTCAGTAACCGCTGATGCCTGAATGTTTCTTCCGGTATCCTTTGCAAGTACATTGTCTGATCCGTTTCCTACTATAGTTATCACAGCTGCTGCCATTGTTGCTGTTGTTATAGCTGCTATTATCTTTTTGTTTACCATTATGCTTCCCTCCGAATACTGCATGTAGCTTCAGTCTTTATCATCTGTTCTGAAATATCACATTCAAGATCGCTTATCTGCTTTCTAAGCTCTGTCAGGTTCCATCCCGGATCTTTTATCTCTGTATCTCTGTATCTTCCGGCCAGTTCCTTGATCCTCTTTCTGTATTTTCTACACGTATGTATGTACATGATCACTAGGCACGCACACGCTGCTGTAATAAGTACAATCAACATAGTTTTGAAAATATCCTGTCCGGCGATTCCCGGTATCGCACCTGCTAAAGGTGTCTGACTATCATCCTGAATCACTGTCAGATCATATTCAATTGTCGCTACTGCTATGTTTGCTAAATTCATATTTTATTGCCTTTCACTTATAAAGACTACCTTCAATTACAAAAAGGTTCATGATTTTCCGTTTTTTTTGATTTTTTTCAAAATCAGTGAATGATTTTCTTTTTTCCTCATATAATATATAATAAGAAGAGACAAATTGGAAGGAGAATCACACGATCATGAAAAATAAAAAAGGATTCCTTGGATCTTATCGTCTTCTTAAATTCGTAGAACTCATACTTCTCATTATTATAGAAGTTATTTTTTTCATTACAATATACATTGACAAGCGTCTCCGCGTCGCAGTCTATTCTAACCCGGTGTTATTCAAGCTGAGCTGCATGATGTGGATACTACTCATTTTTTCATTCGTATTTCTGATCATAGATTTCCGGCTTCTTAAAAGAGCAGTCGATGATAACTATGATCTTAATAAGACTGCCTATCTTGATAAGCTTACCGGGATACCTAACCGTAACAGTGTCGATATGCTGATAGAATCAAGTTCAGACACTTCTTCTATTTGCTGCATAATCTTCCGTATCTCAAACATTGACGACGTAAATCATAAAGAAGGGCATGAAGCCGGTGACCGGGTGATTCGTGATTTCTGCGAAATACTTCAGCGTACGTGCAAGCCCTACGGATTTGCCGCAAGAAACGGAGGCAATGACTTTATTGCTATCCTTGACCCATGTGATGAAAAACACATGAACAGCTTCATGGATAGTATTAATTCAGAGATCTCTCTATATAATGATGCTCACGAAAATTCGCCAATCCTAATCGATTCAGCATATTCTTCCGGCAGTTCTTCCGGCTCGGAACCGCTCACAGACCTGATAGCCGAAACAGTACATCGCATAGATGATAAATAAAGGAAATTAACCAGAAATGTTTGAACCCGACCACAATTACCTTGCCGGACTTGTAAGAAAAGTCCAGTCAAAAGACAGCAACGCGTTTGCTGAATTATACGGACTTACATATAAGAAGGTCTATAACTATGCCCTCTGCTACCTGCGTGATGCTTATCTCGCTCAGGACGCTGTACAGGAGGTCTATATACTTGTGCTCAAAAAGATCGACCAGCTCAATGACGCTATGCTCTTTACCGCATGGTTGAACCAGATAGGTTTCCACGTCTGTTACGACATATGCCGTCACCGTTCTTCTGATTATGGTGATGTCACAGATCCCGAGCTGCTCGATATAATAGAAGATAGTAACACTGACAATAACCCTGAGAATCAGGCTCAGAACTCCGACGAGAGCAGACGTCTGCACGAAGCGATAGATAATCTTCCTGCAAATGAGAAACAAGTGATAATACTCAGGTATTTTAACGAAATGAAGATTGAGGATATCGCAAATGCAATGAGCATAAGCCGAAGCACCGCCAAGCGGTATCTTGCTTCCGGTCAGTCTGACCTGGCCGATACCATGAACGGAAAAGGATGCGCAAAGAGCGCAGCAAAAGGTAGATAACAATGAAACATCAGCTATTTAAACGCAGGGCGCCGGAAAAAGATATGCCCAATGCAGACCGTACTCTTCAAAAAGTGTTTGAAGCCTGCAGCATGAAACCAAATACGCTTCCTGTAGAGGAACTTATCCAGCATTCACGTGAGAATACCGTAAGATTCGCAGTATGCATGTGGATATCGATTGTTATGCTCACAATTACCTTTTTCATGCCTCTTATTTTCAAGCCTCTTACTTCTCATCATGTTGAAAACGATATAACTGTTTCTTCAAGTGAGATGTGCGACGGGAAATTCGTCCTTCACCTTTCCGGGTTTATGATCGATTACACTTCGATATATGCGATCGACGAAGATGGAGAAAAGATACAGCCGATCTCATTCAACGGTAAGACCGGGGAAGTTGATTTTCACTACAATGACGAGTCATGGAACATTTATATATCCGATCTGAACGGAAGTCAGCTACATCTGCTGCTGACCCCCAAGGGCTGATCGGCAGAAGGGACTGTATGTCAGCCATTCATTTTTCGCGCCGAAAAACTTCATATATGTTGTGCAGTCTATTTCTGGCTGCATCTGTATCCCTGTCTTCGGGCTGCGGGAAGAACACATCCGACAATGGAAATTCTGCCGCAAACGATGCATCAGGAAGTGCCGTATCAGCAGCCAGCGGGACGCGCGACGACACGCCATACTGCCCTACTCCCGAAGCATCAGGCAAGACAGTCTATGGCAACGATCTTGCCGCTATAGACGCTTCAAATGCTTCCGACGGATACATAATGGCCGTCTATAAAGGCAATGTCAAAAAGGTCAAGATGCAGATCACATGCCCTGATACGACAATCTATACTTATGATCTTTCGAATGAATATCAGACTTTTCCACTCACATCCGACAGTGGAAATTATCATTTTGCCATTTTTGAAAATATCAAAGATACCCAGTATTCGACAGCATTTTCTGTAGACGCAGATATAACGATATCAGATCCGCTTGGACCTTACCTCTACACAAACCAGTATATCCGCTACACTAAGGACAGTAGCGCCGTAGCAAAAGGAGTGGAACTTGCAAGTACGGCATCATCTGACCTTGATGTTATTTCAAACGTTTATAACTTCATGATCACTAATATCACATACGATTATGATGAAGCCCAGAATGTACAGAGCGGCTATATTCCTGATGTCGATGAAGTACTTGCGTCAAAAAAAGGAATCTGCCTTGATTACGCTTCGGTCATGACGTGTATGCTGCGCAGCCAGCATATACCTACCCGAATGGAAGTCGGATACGCCGGCGAAGCTTATCATGCATGGATAAGCACATATATTAAAGATAAAGGCTGGGTCAATGGTATCATTGAATTTGACGGAAAAGACTGGAAGCTTATGGATCCGACTTTCGGTGCATCATCAGACTCCAAAAAACTAAAGAAATTCATCGGCGACGGCAGCAACTATCAGGTAAAATACATCTACTGATTTTCAATCAGGAAAGGAAAATCAAATGAAGGCACAAAAAGAGCTGAACAATAACGAAATATCGTCATTCTGCGGTCAGATGGCAATGATCCTTAATGCCGGGATCACTCCCGCAGCCGGACTGTCAATACTGCTCTCCGATTCTAAAGATGGGGATGGGCGAAAAATACTTAAGCAGATTCACGACAGTTGCGAACATGGGCAGTCTTTCTACCACGCACTCGAATCCACTCATGTATTTCCCGATTACGTCCTTAACATGGTTCACCTTGGTGAAGAATCCGGTAACCTTGACAACATCATGCAGTCTCTTTCCCAATACTACGAGCGTCAGGAAAGCTTGAATGAAAATATTCGTAATGCAGTAAGCTATCCTTTCATAATGATAGTCATGATGCTTGCAGTCGTTATCGTACTTATCACCAAAATCCTTCCGATATTTGAGCAGGTATTTGAGCAGTTGGGGACAGAGATGACCGGATTCGCGAGATCGCTCCTGCACCTTGGAAACGCGATCAGCCACTATGCAGTCATCTTCACCGTAATACTTGTTGTCGCGGTTGTGCTCTACTTTTTCTTCAGCATTTCATCATCAGGGAAAAAGATATGGCGTCATTTCCTCATGTCATTTCCCCCAACGCGCAGGTTCTATAACGACATAGCGGCAGGAAGGTTCGCAGGCGGCATATCCCTTGCCGTATCAAGCGGTCTCGACACATCGAATGCTCTTGATATGGTATCAGATCTCGTTGATAATCCAGGGATGCAGTCTAAGATCAGCAAATGTAAATCAGCGATACATAACGGAGATGACTTCGCGAAAGCGATCTCTGAGACCGGAATCTTCACGAACCTCTACTCCAGCATGATCAACGTGGCCATGAAATCCGGCTCGATCGATGTTGTAATGAGCAAGATCGCAGATGATTATGAAAATGATATTGACCGCAGGATAAGAAACGGCATCGCGATCCTTGAGCCAACGCTCGTCATAATTCTTTCCGTGATAGTCGGACTTATACTTCTCTCCGTCATACTCCCGCTTATGGGCATCATGACGAGCATAGGATAATCTTCTAAAAGATAACAGGCAGTATGACCTTGTAATAAATGATCATCCTGCAAATAAAAGACATCTGAGGTCTAGTATATGAAAAACAGGTTCAGCGCACAAAAGAATATCTCATTTTCCAAAAGGCTTATGAAGTACTTATCAGCCTTCTTATTCATCGCGCTGTTCATCCTTTTCATAACCGGGATCAATGATGTCAGCACATCTACAGTAGAACGCCAGAAAGAAAGTCTTGAAACCGCACTGCAGCGTGACATAACGCACTGCTACGCTGTAGAAGGATCATATCCTCCAAGTCTTGATTATATAAAGCAGCATTATGGTCTTCAGTATAATGAAGATCTTTTTTTCGTAGATTACCAGCCTATCGGTTCAAATGTACTGCCAAGTGTCACTGTCATAACGATTCACAAGGAAGGAGCGTCGGACGATGAAACAGCAAAGTAACGATACTCATCATATTGTCGATATCCTGTTTGTGATAGCGCTCTTATGCCTTTTTGCCGTATCAGCGATGATGCTTATCATCCTGGGCGCAAACATATATAAGAGCACCATGCACCACATGAGCGACAATTTTAATAATAGAACTTCTTATGCGTACATCGTCCAGAAGATACGTCAGCACGACGAAACAGGTTCTGTTTCCGCCGGAACATTCGATGGCACTCCATGCCTTACAATGAAAGACGACATTGACGGTATAAGCTACACAACATACATGTATGAGTCTGACGGCTATATCTGTGAACTTCTGGCAAGATCAGATCAGGAGATGTCTCTTGACGCCGGAGCCAAGATCATGCCCGCCGATGATTTCACTATTGAGCAGGAAAATGAGAGACTTTACCACGTTCTCATAAAGAACAGTAATGGAACAGATGCCGAGATGTACATCAGCACGCACAGCGGAGAGGAGGATACTGCAAAATGAAATCTTCCAGATCAGGTCTTCTACTTATTGAGATATTAATGACAATACTCTTCTTTTCTATCGCCGGTGCAGTATGTCTTCAGATCTATGCCAAAGCTCATATGATCGATAAAGCCACAACAAACAGTAACAGCGCGGATGAATGGGTTCAGAATATCTCAGAATCATATTACGGATGTGAAGCAGATATGAGCCGCATAGCTGCGATATATAAAGATAACAATATACTCCCTGATTCAGAAGACCACATATTGATAACGTTTGACAGCAGTTGGAACAGGATCGACCGGTCGTCAAAAAACGCCAAAGCATCTTACGTGGCGTGTCTATATGAAAAAGAGTCACAAAAATATCCTTCTTCGGGAGTTATGCATAATGCCGATATAGACATTTTCGTTCTTTCCGATACTGTATCCGATCCTTTCAGTAATTCCGGGGAAATAACAGAGCAGGTATCCAATACCGGTATCGCAGCAGCGATATACTCTACTTCTATAAAATATTATGAAAATGCCGGAAAGGCGCAATGATATGATGAACTCTCAAATAAAAGAAAAAAACAGTGGCGATTACGGCATAAGCGTCGGACTGTCATCGCTCCTTCTCATATTTACCGTACTCTGTCTCGTTTCATTCGCTACGCTCTCCATCGCAAGCGCAAATGCAGATAAGAAGCTTAACGATAAGATCATCTCCGGTACCGCATCATACTACACTGCATGTAATAAAGCCGAAGACAAGCTTGCTGATATAGACAATACCCTTTACGAATATTATTCATCCGGACTGTCGGATAAAGAATATTTTGATAAAGCCGGAAAACAGATATCATTTGCAGTTACCGTAAGCAGCACTCAGACCCTGAACATCGAACTTGATATCCTGTATCCCTCCAAGGAGGATGAGCCATTCTACAAGATCACAAGCTGGAAGGTCGAAAACACTGCCAGCCTCGATCTGGACACAAGCCTGCCGGTAATCAAGTAAACGTCTGCATGCTTCCAAGGGAAACTTAACAATTTGTATCAAAGCAAACCGCATAATCATTGCAAGGTAAGCATCCTCATATAAAAAGAAGTACCATGGTCACAACTTTCATGACCACGGTACTTCTTTTTTTCTTTGCCTTATTGACTCAATCAGTCTTTTATATCTTTTACATCTTTTGTGTCTTTCGTGCCTTTTTGGCAGTTGACTCGTTCAGTCTTTCTGTCGTCTGTTTCTTTATTTCTCATTGATTTGATCAGTCTTTAGCGTCTGTTACTGTTGCAGCTTCATTCTCTGCTTTTTCATTATCAGTAGCTTCTGCACTGTCTGCGCTTGCATCTGTATCTGCAGGCATCACATCATCAAATGAGATCTTATCTTCAGCTTTTACATCTGTATTCAGACGGACTGTACGATATCTCTTCATTCCGGTTCCTGCAGGTATAAGCTTACCGATGATTACATTTTCCTTAAGACCTACGAGCGGATCTACCTTGCCCTTGATAGCGGCATCAGTAAGAACCTTAGTCGTCTCCTGGAATGATGCTGCTGACAGGAACGAATTCGTTGCAAGTGCAGCCTTAGTGATTCCAAGAACTATACGTTTGCCGACTGCCGGTTTCTTTCCTGCAGCCTCGAGCTCCTCGTTTGTATCCTCGAAATCGAGAATGTCTACAAGCGTTCCCGGGAAATAATCAGATTCTCCAGCATCATCGATTCTTATCTTCTTGAGCATCTGTCTTACGATCACTTCGATATGCTTATCGCAGATATCAACACCCTGAAGTCTGTATACACGCTGAACTTCTCTGAGCATATAATCCTGAACAGCCGTAATTCCCTTTATCTTAAGAAGATCGTGAGGATTGATACTTCCTTCTGTAAGCTCGTCTCCGGCTTCGATGACCTGTCCTTCCTTTACATGTATCCTTGATCCGAAAGGAATCAGATATGCCTTCTCTTCTCCGGTTTCAGCATTCTTTACTACAACTTCACGTTTCTTATGTGAATCCTCGATATTTACGGTTCCGCCAAACTCAGCTATGATTGCAAGTCCCTTAGGTTTACGTGCTTCGAAAAGTTCCTCGACACGGGGAAGACCCTGTGTGATATCACTCGCCGTAGCAACACCGCCTGTATGGAAGTTACGCATTGTAAGCTGTGTACCAGGTTCACCGATTGACTGAGCAGCTATGATTCCGACTGCTTCGCCGACCTGTACAGGTTCACCGTTTGCCATGTTTGCTCCGTAACATTTAGCGCATATACCGATCTTCGAACGGCACGTAAGTATAGTACGTATCTTTATATGTTCATAAAGCTTGCCATTTTCATCATATCCGGCTATCTTCTCGCCAGTCTGCTTACCACCGTCATCGCTCTCGGCTACGACTATTCTGTCTGCACGGCTTGGAGTGATCATATGATTAGCCTTAACGATAATATTGCCCTTGCTGTCTCTTATTTCCTTGCATGAATAACGTCCTACTATACGCTCACGAAGAGTCTCGATAGAAGATCCGTCTACGTTTACAAATGCATCAACTTCCATTCCCGGGATCTCTTTACCGGGCTTTGTGCAGTCCATCTCACGTATAATAAGATCCTGCGATACATCGACCATTCGTCTTGTCAGGTATCCTGAATCGGCAGTACGAAGAGCTGTATCTGACAGTCCCTTACGTGCACCATGTGCTGACATGAAGTATTCGAGTACATCAAGACCTTCACGGAAGTTAGACTTGATAGGAAGCTCAATCGTACGTCCTGTAGTATCAGACATAAGTCCACGCATACCTGCCAGCTGTTTGATCTGCTGGTTAGAACCACGGGCTCCTGAATCAGCCATCATGAAGATGTTGTTGTATTTATCAAGACCTTTCAGCAGGTACTTTGTAAGCTGTTCATCAGTCGCATTCCAGATTCCGATGACTTCCTTATAACGTTCCTCATTTGTAAGAAGACCTCTACGGTAGTTCTTTGAGATAACATCAACCTTAGCCTGTGCCTCGTCAAGGAGTTTCTGCTTCTGTGACGGAACTGTCATATCGGAAATCGAAACTGTCATTCCGGCTCTTGTCGAATAATGATATCCGATAGCCTTGATCTTATCGAGAACTTCCGCGGTCTTAACTGCACCGTGGATGTCGATAAGCTTTTCGATTATAGGCTTAAGCTGTTTCTTCTTTACGATGAAATCAACTTCAAGCGTAAGGAAATTCTCCGGCTTGCTTCTGTCAACATATCCCAGATCCTGAGGAAGGATCTCGTTGAACAGGAATCTGCCAAGTGTTGAATTGACAACACCAGTGATGACCTCACCCTTTTCATTCTGCTTGCTTATACGTACATTTATTCTTGACTGCAGCGTGCACGCCTTATTTTCATAAGCCAGTAGAGCTTCATTTACACTCTTGAAATATTTTCCTTCTCCAAGTGCACCTTCGCGCTCCTGTGTCAGATAGTAGATACCAAGAACCATATCCTGTGTAGGAACGGTAACAGGACCACCATCTGAAGGCTTCAAAAGGTTGTTAGGTGAAAGCAGCATAAATCTGCACTCAGCCTGTGCCTCCTGAGAAATCGGAAGATGGATAGCCATCTGGTCACCATCAAAATCTGCGTTAAATGCTGTACATGCAAGAGGATGAAGCTTTATAGCCTTGCCTTCTACAAGTACCGGCTCGTATGCCTGAATACCAAGTCTGTGAAGCGTAGGAGCACGGTTGAGCATTACCGGATGATCATGAATAACATCCTCAAGCACATCCCATACCTGCTTATCCATTCTCTCAACAAGTTTCTTTGCATTCTTTATATTCTGTGATATTCCTCTTGATACAAGCTCTTTCATAACGAAAGGCTTGAAAAGCTCAATTGCCATTTCCTTCGGAACACCGCACTGATACATCTTAAGTTCAGGTCCGACAACGATAACTGAACGTCCGGAATAATCGACACGCTTTCCGAGAAGGTTCTGACGGAAACGTCCTGATTTACCTTTAAGCATATCAGAAAGTGACTTGAGCGCTCTGCTTCCGGGTCCTGTAACAGGACGTCCTCTACGGCCATTATCAATAAGTGCATCAACCGCTTCCTGAAGCATTCTCTTCTCGTTTCTCACGATGATATCCGGAGCTCCGAGATCAAGAAGTCTTGAAAGTCTGTTATTTCTGTTTATTATTCTTCTGTAAAGATCGTTAAGATCTGATGTCGCAAATCTTCCGCCATCAAGCTGAATCATAGGACGAAGATCAGGTGGGATAACCGGTATATAATCAAGGATCATCCATTCAGGTCTGTTCCCTGACTGTCTGAAAGACTCGACAACTTCAAGTCTCTTGATTATACGTGCTCTCTTCTGACCTGTAGCGTTTTCAAGTTCCTCACGCATCTCAGTCGATTCTTTATCAAGATCTATAGCGCACAGAAGCTCTTTGATAGATTCAGCTCCCATTCCTGCGCGGAACTTATTTCCAAGTTCATCTTTCTTATCCTGATATTCCTTCTCGCTGAGAACCTGCTTATATTCAAGCCCTGTCTCCGCTTTATTGCCGGGATCAAGAACTACATATGATGCAAAATAAAGTACCTTTTCAAGAACCCTCGGTGAAAGATCAAGAATAAGACCCATTCTGCTCGGTATACCCTTAAAATACCAGATATGAGATACCGGAGCTGCAAGAGTGATATGACCCATACGCTCTCTACGGACTGCAGCCTTCGTTACCTCAACGCCACATCTGTCGCAGATAACGCCCTTATAACGAATCTTCTTGTATTTTCCGCAATGGCACTCCCAGTCTTTCGTAGGTCCAAATATCTTTTCACAGAAAAGACCGTCCCTCTCAGGTTTAAGTGTCCTGTAGTTGATCGTTTCAGGTTTTGTTACCTCGCCGTGAGACCATTCAAGGATCTTGTCCGGAGACGCCAGACTGATCTTTATGGCATCAAATGACATAGGCTGATAACCCTTCTGAATATTATCCGACATATTAACCTCGCTTCCGTATTTTACCCGTCTCCTCTATTGAGACGGAAAACGATGACACTCTTTGTCTATCAGAATCTATCTGTCAGAATCTGAATCTTCAAAATCTGATTCGCCATCAGGTATATCTGAAGAATCATCAAGTCCTTCTAATGAATCATCAGAATCACTCTCTTCTTCATCAGCTGACTCAAACTCACCAGATTCGCTTATCTGCTGCTTCTGATATCCCATCTTGCCAAGTTCACCCTGATCATAATTGTTATGACCATAGTACTTTGTCGATTCATTCTCGACATCTCTGAAATTTGTCTCCATTTCATCGATGTTTTCGCTTATATCAACTTCAGATCCATCTTCACGAAGGACTCTGATATCAAGTGCCAGTGCCTGAAGTTCCTTGAGAAGTACCTTGAATGATTCAGGTATTCCGGGTTCAGGAATGTTCTTGCCTTTGATTATGGCTTCATACGTCTTGACACGCCCAATAGTATCATCTGACTTGACTGTCAGGATCTCCTGCAGCGTATATGCAGCGCCGTAAGCTTCAAGAGCCCAAACTTCCATCTCTCCGAAACGCTGTCCACCAAACTGAGCTTTGCCGCCCAGCGGCTGCTGCGTGATAACTGAATAAGGACCTGTTGAACGGGCATGGATCTTATCATCTACAAGGTGGTGAAGCTTCAGGTAATGCATATGTCCAATAGTCGTAGGACCATCAAAGCATTCTCCTGTACGACCATCACGAAGCTGTACTTTACCATCTCTTGAGATTGGAACACCCTTCCATACCTTACGGTGATCAAGATTATCATGAAGGTAATCCATCACTTCCGGAAGAAGATCATCCTTATGCTTTTTCTTGAATTCGTCCCACTCGAGATTTACATAATCGTTAGCGAGTTCAAGTGTATCCATTATGTCATTTTCCTTAGCGCCATCAAATACCGGTGTAGATACGTTGAAGCCAAGTGCTGCGGCTGCAAGTGAAAGATGTATTTCAAGTACCTGTCCGATATTCATACGTGAAGGAACGCCAAGCGGGTTAAGCACGATATCAAGTGGACGTCCATTAGGAAGATAAGGCATATCCTCGATAGGAAGTACTCTTGAAACAACACCCTTATTTCCGTGACGACCAGCCATCTTATCTCCGGCTGATATCTTTCTCTTCTGTGCGATATAGATACGAACTGCCTTGTTTACTCCAGGAGCAAGTTCGTCTCCGTTCTCTCTTGTAAATGTACGCGCTTCAACAACGATGCCATATTCGCCGTGAGGAAGTTTAAGTGATGTATCACGAACTTCACGCGCTTTCTCTCCGAATATCGCACGAAGAAGCTTCTCTTCTGCTGTAAGTTCAGTCTCGCCCTTAGGTGTTACCTTGCCTACAAGTATATCTCCGGCACGTACTTCAGCACCGATACGAATGATACCATCATCATCAAGATTTCTGAGTGCATCAGCAGGTGCTCCCGGAACATCTCTTGTTATCTCTTCCGGTCCTAATTTTGTATCTCTCGACTCAATCTCGTGTTCCTCGATATGAACTGATGTATAGACATCATCACGTACAAGTCTCTCACTGATAAGAACAGCATCCTCGTAATTGTATCCTTCCCATGACATGAAGCCAATGAGCGGATTCTTTCCAAGTGCAAGCTCGCCTCCGTCAGTAGACGGTCCATCAGCGATAACTTCTCCCTGTTCAACATGATCACCGGTAAATACTATCGGCTTCTGGTTGTAGCAGTTCGACTGGTTCGATCTCATAAACTTTGTAAGATGATATTCTTCTTCAGACTTATCATCATTCTTGACAATGATCTTATCAGCTGCGACATACTTTACGGTTCCGGCTTTACGTGCGAGCACGCATACACCTGAATCGATAGCTGCCTTTGCTTCCATACCAGTTCCGACTACCGGAGCTTCAGTAAAGAGAAGCGGTACAGCCTGACGCTGCATGTTTGATCCCATCAGTGCACGGTTAGCATCATCGTTCTGAAGGAAAGGTACAAGTGCAGTTGCCACAGAAAATACCATCTTAGGCGATACATCCATGAAATCGAACATCGTCTTGATATATTCCTGTGTCTCATCTCTATAACGCCCTGAGACGTTTTCATTTACAAAATGTCCGTCTTTATCAAGGACAGCCGATGCCTGAGCGATATGATAATTATCTTCCTCATCTGCTGTCATATACTGAACTTCATCAGTGACACGCGGATTAGCTGCATCTGTCTTATCTATCTTACGATACGGAGCCTCGATGAATCCGTATTCATTGATACGCGCATAGCATGCCAGCGAGTTGATAAGTCCGATGTTAGGACCTTCAGGTGTCTCGATAGGGCACATACGTCCGTAATGCGTATAATGTACATCTCGAACCTCAAATGATGCACGATCTCTTGAAAGACCGCCGGGACCTAAGGCTGAAAGACGTCTCTTATTTGTAAGCTCGCCAAGCGGGTTATTCTGATCCATGAACTGTGACAACTGTGATGAACCAAAGAACTCTTTGACTGCTGCCTGTACAGGCTTGATATTAATAAGTGACTGCGGTGAAGGGCCTTCCTGCTCACTGCTTGTAGACATACGCTCACGAACTACTCTCTCAAGTCTTGAAAGACCTATCTTGTACTGATTCTGAAGCAGTTCTCCGACAGCTCTTATACGACGATTGCCAAGGTGATCGATATCATCATCGTGTCCTACGCCATACTCAATATGCATATTATAGTTTATTGAAGCGAGTATATCTTCTTTTGTAATATGCTTAGGTATAAGCATATGAACATTTCTCTCGATAAGTTTTGCAAGTTCTTCTGCATCTTTACCCTTATACTCTTCAAGGATATTCTTAAGAGCAGGAAAATAAACAAGCTCATTTATGCCGAGTGATTTCGGATCACAGTCGATATATTTTGAGATATCAACCATCATATTCGAAAGGACTTTGACATTGCCTGTTTCAGTCTGAACGAGAACAGAAGCTACTGCTTCATTCTGAATCTCATCAGCTATCTCCGGAGTAACTGTCGTTCCAGCTTTGGCTACGACTTCACCTGTATATGTGCATACAGCATCCTCTGCGAGAACCATCCCGCGGATTCTGTTGCGAAGCATCAACTTCTTGTTGAACTTATATCTTCCGACCTTAGCAAGATCATATCTCTTAGGGTCAAAGAACATATTATTTACCGCAGTCTCTGCATTTTCAATATTAAGAGGTTCGCCAGGGCGCATCTTCTTATATAATTCAAGAAGACCTTCCTCATAATTCGTCGAAGTATCTTTAGTGAAACTGCCCTCGATCTTCGGCTCATCACCGAACATATCGATGATCTCCTGATTTGTTCCAACACCAAGAGCTCTTATGAGCACAGTAACCGGAACCTTCCTTGTACGATCTACACGTACATAGAAGACATCATTTGAATCAGTCTCATATTCAAGCCATGCACCACGATTAGGTATCACCTGGCATGAATACAGCTTCTTGCCGATCTTATCGTGTGCGACAGAATAATATATGCCGGGAGAACGTACAAGCTGGCTGACGATTACACGCTCTGCACCATTTATGACAAATGTTCCTGTATCTGTCATCAGCGGAAGGTCGCCCATGAATATCTCGTTTTCACTGATATCCTTATCCTTATTGATAAGGCGGACTTTTACCTTCAGCGGTGCTGCATATGTTGCATCACGCTGTTTGCATTCTTCAATAGAATATTTGGTCTGATCTTTGCAGAGTTCAAAATCCATAAACTCCAGACTCAGCTTGCCACTGTGATCGGTGATAGGAGAAATATCATCGAAAGCTTCTTTAAGTCCGTCCCTAAGAAACCAGTCATATGAGTTCTTCTGAACCTCAATAAGATTGGGCATCTCCAGTACTTCCTTTTGGCGAGCATAGGTCATACGTACATGTTTGCCTGAGGCAATCGGACGTATTCTGTTCTTATCCATTGACAATTCACCCCGTTCTTTCTGAATCTATACCACTTCATGTCGATAAAAAAGAGCATGAGGATACTAATACACCGTAAAAGCGCATTATCCAGTATAGCTCATATTATGTTGGTCGTCAATGATTATTGGGATTTTTTTGAAATTAATTTTGTAAATTAATTATAGAGATAGGTTTTGAGCCAGATCATCTGTCAAAAGAGATTATTATGCTTTGGTACTTTGAACTACTTTTATGTAGACTCTCTAAGTACTTCCTACACATGAAGAATCCGGTACCCCGTATTATGCGGGGTGCCGGTATCTGCAAACATCAGGTTCAGATTACTTAAGAGTAACCTTAGCACCTTCTGCTTCAAGTTTCTTCTGGATATCTTCAGCTTCAGCCTTAGGAGCTGCTTCCTTAACAACCTTAGGAGCTGCTTCAACAAGATCCTTAGCTTCTTTAAGTCCAAGTCCTGTAAGTTCACGAACAACCTTGATGACCTTGATCTTATTTGCGCCGGCTTCTGTCAGCTCAACATCGAATTCAGTCTTTTCTTCTGCTGCTGCGCCTGCTCCGGCACCTGCTGCTGCAACTACTACTCCTGCTGCTGCGGAAACACCAAACTTCTCCTCGCAAGCCTTAACAAGATCATTGAGTTCAAGAACGCTAAGTTCTGATATAGCATCAATCAGTTCATCTGTTGACATTTTTGCCATGATAATTTACCTCCGTATGTTTTTAGTTTGATTTTCTGATAATCCCTGAGCTGTTACTCGGCTGCAGGAGTTTCTGGTGCAGCTGTCTCAGCTGCGGGTGCTGCTTCTGCTGCCACTGTCTCTGCCGGTGCTTCTGCTGCAGGTGCTGCTTCGCCACTCTTCTCAGCGATCTGCTTAATGACACGTGCAAAGTTTGTAACAGGAGCCTGTAAGCTTCCGAGCAGTTTTGAAAGAAGTACTTCTCTTGAAGGAATAGTTGAAAGACTCTTGATTCCATCAGCATCGTAAAGTTTTCCTTCAACAACGCCGCCCTTGATCTCGAGCTTATCTGCCTTCTTAGCGAAATCACACATTATCCTTGCAGGTGCGATTGGATCATCTCCACCTACGATAGCACATCCGCTGGGTCCATTGAGATAAGGATCAAGGGGTTCATAATCTGTTCCCTTGAATGCAAATCTCATCATTGTGTTCTTGTATACCTTGTAGCTTACTCCGGCTTCACGAAGCTGTTTTCTCAGCTGTGTGTCCTGTTCAACAGTAAGTCCGCGGTAATCAACGAGAACGACTGATTTGGCATCCTTGAGGTGTGTAGAGATTTCGTCAACTACTGGTTTCTTCTCTTCTACTTTTGCCATACTTTTACCTCCTTATAGATTTTGATGCCGACTCAGTAAGAAAAAAGCCCTCCACGTGAACGAGGAAGGCTGTAAATTCATACGTCTTATCCTCGGCAGGTGATTTCTCTTATGCCATATCTGGCACCTGCTGTCTTCGGCATGGTCGATTTCGTGCGACCTTGTTTACAATAGCACACGCATGTGTTCGCGTCAAGCGATATTTTTGCAATGAATCCAGTACTAAACATGATGGCAACAATAGTAAGTAATTGCTATTTCGCTGTAACGTTTCCGTCCGCGTCGATGGAGACGTTTTGCGAAATATTGCGCATATAATCAAGTAGTGAGGCTCCGTCTGCTCTGGAAAGTAATGTTGTCTTGCAGTCTTTCTGAAGACATGGGATGAACTTGATGTCAGGAGTTCCGTTCTTATTTATCGTATACTGTAACAGACCTGTATTTACTGTCTTTGAGTTGAACCAGAAGTTGCCCATACTGTATATGACCGGAACGCCTCCGACATAATCAAGGCGCTGCAGGCAGTGCGGATGGTCTCCGACTATAAGATCAGCCCCAGCTGCTGCTATCTCAGGTGCCTGTTTTTCCTGAAGCCAGTCGGTATTCTCTTCATTCTCGGTTCCCCAGTGAATATAAACTATGACGTAGTCGCTATCAGCTTTTGCCGACTTTATATCGTCGAGAAGTCTTGTGTCATCCATGCATCTGAATACGCCGGGAGTCGTATCTGTAGCGGCTTTTGTATCAGGCACATCATTTCTTTCTATCTGTGTTGCAGATATAAAAGTAATCTTGGTATCATTTACTATAAAGCTTATTGGCATTTCCGCTCTATCACGGTTTGCGCCTGCTCCAACATAAGGTATGCCTGCTCCGTCAAGTGTACTGAAAGTATCCATAAGCGCATCTGCTCCGTAATCATATGCATGATTGTTTGCAAGCGATACGATATCTGCTCCCATCTGTGTCAAATAAGACACTGTTGCCGGATCTGCTCTGAATGTATATTTTTTTCCTTCTGTCGGAGTTCCTCTATCCGAGTAAGGAAATTCGTTATTTATCATCATTATATCGGAATCATTCATTATCTTGAGTGCTGCCGGATCTATCGCATTTTCCAGTGTTCCACCGTTTCCATTAAGTTTAGACATTACTGCATAATGGCTGTCAAATAGAATGTCGCCCGCAAATGTAAGAGTTATCTTGTCATCTGATGATGCTTTTTTTTCATATATGCCATTCTGTGCCATGTATGTTTTATCTGCGAGTATATCATCATACTTGCCTTTAACCTTATCTGCAGTCTTTGATGTGCCGCCGGCAGTCTCGTCTGAAGCTGTTGACTCTGTCTGCTTCTCTATAAGTGGATTAGTCTGCTCGCTATTATCCGTCCGTGCAGATGCAGTTTTAGAATCATTGACATTATCGGACATCTCTGATGTTCCCGCCGCCTTGACTTTATCGTTATTTCCGACATATAGCGCCACCATAGCTATGCCGGCAGCGCAGACTAATGTAAAAGTTATCAGAAACAATATAAGCACTTTGCTGTTTTTATTATTCATTCTATTTTTATTCATAGATACTATATTATCATCTTTATGTAAAAGATTCACTGTCAAAATGAAACATCAACTTTTTTCTTTCAAAAAAGACCCCCGCATTTCTGCGGAGGTCTCATACAATCGTAGTAGTTCAGCTAAACTAAACGTGCGATCATTATAACAATCTAACTTTTTATACTACCTGATATAAATCAATACTTTGCAGGATTGATCTTTATTCCAGGACCCATCGTTGTTGTAAGAGATATGCTCTTAAGATACTGTCCCTTTACAGTTGATGGCTTTGCTTTCTCGATAGCTTCCATAAGAGCATTAAAGTTCTCGGCAAGCTGTTCTGCGCTGAATGAAGCCTTTCCAACCGGTACATGGATGATGTTAGCCTTGTCAAGACGATACTCGATCTTACCTGCTTTAATATCGTTGATAGCTTTTGTAACATCCATTGTTACTGTTCCGGCCTTAGGGTTAGGCATAAGTCCTTTAGGTCCGAGAACTTTACCAAGACGTCCTACGACACCCATCATGTCAGGTGTTGCAACAACAACGTCAAATTCGAACCAGCCTTCCTTCTGTATCTTCGGAATAAGTTCTTCTCCGCCTACGAAATCTGCTCCAGCCTTTTCAGCTTCATCAGCCTTAGGTCCCTTTGCAAATACGAGAACGCGGACTTTCTTACCTGTTCCGTGAGGAAGTACTACTGCGCCTCTGATCTGCTGATCAGCATGACGTCCATCGCAGCCTGTTCTGATATGTACTTCTACTGTCTCATCAAACTTTGCTGTAGCTGTCTTCTTTACAAGCTCAGTAGCTTCTGCGGGATCATAGAATTTTCCGCTCTCAATGAGTTTGGCGGCATCTGTATATTTCTTTCCGTGTTTCATCATTATCCTCCTATAGTGGTCAAGCGGCAGTCACACTGCCTCCCACACTTTGCATCAGTCTTCTACTGTGATTCCCATGCTTCTTGCTGTACCAGCGATCATACTCATAGCTGATTCAACATTAGCTGCATTAAGATCAGGCATCTTAGTCTCTGCGATTTCCTTAAGCTGAGCCTTTGTTACCGTAGCGACCTTATTGGTGTTCGGTGTTCCGGAAGCTTTCTGGATCTTGCATGCTTTCTTGAGAAGTACCGGTGCGGGCGGAGTCTTCGTGATAAAACTGAAGCTTCTGTCTGCATAAACTGTGATAACGACAGGAATGATATAGTCTCCCATATCTGCTGTCTTTGCGTTGAACTGCTTTGTGAATTCAACGATGTTAACGCCGTGCTGTCCAAGTGCTGGACCTACCGGCGGTGCTGGTGTAGCCTTACCAGCCTGGATCTGTAACTTGATATAACCTGTTACTTTCTTAGCCATAATGGCACCTCCTAATAAAATGTGGTAACTGGCGCTGCGGTTCCCACTCCGAACGCTGTGTCCGGGTGATGCAGCTCCCACTCTATCTATACGCGGCGATTATTCCGCGGATAAATACATGATAATCATTTCATGTTTCTTATCTGTGCAAAACTGATTTCTACCGGTGTCGATCTTCCGAAGAGTTCAACGTTGATCGTAGCCATCTGCTTGTTATAATCCATACGCTGTACAACACCGATGGTATCTTTCCAAACACCTGCGACAACGGAGATTGTATCTCCCTCGGCAAAATCAACTGATATATGATCGCTGCCTGTTGAAACTCCAAGCGGTTTCATCTCAGCTTCTGTAAGCGGAACCGGTTTGCTTCCCGGTCCTACGAAGCCTGTAACACCTCTTGTATTACGGACAACATACCATGTTTCATCATTCATTATCATATTGACAAGGACATATCCAGGAAACATTTTCCTCTGAACGATCTTATTTACGCCGTTCTTCTCTTCCTGAACTTCTTCCATAGGAACACGAACCTCAAGGATTCTGTCTTCCATATGTCTGTTCTCGATTGTCTTCTCAATATTTGCTTTAACCTTATTCTCATATCCTGAATAAGTGTGTGCGACATACCACTTCACTTCAGAAGAAGTGTTCACAGCAGTTTCCGCAGCATCCGCAGTAGTATTTTCAACTGTTTCAGCAGCGTCCGTACTGACAGCCGCTTTTAGATCTGTCTTGTTCTCTGTTTCTGCCATACGATGACCGTGCCTTTCCCAGAATTAGAATTTCGTGATAAAATTGACAAAATACTGAAATCCCATGTCAAGCAGTGCGATTAAGATACCTGAAATAACAGATACCAGTAATACTGACGTAGTCTGCTTCTGTAAAGATTCCTTATCCGGCCATGTAATCTTAGCAAATTCAATCTTAAGTCCCTGCCAGAAGCTGACAGACTTCTCTTTCTTATCGGATGTATCTGACATGCCAAACTCCTTTCAGCCGATCCGGGCAGTACTAATCACTTTGTCTCTTTGTGAACTGTGTGCTTTCTGCATGTAGGACAATATTTCTTGATTTCCATACGCTCAGGATGTGTCTTCTTATCCTTTGTTGTATTATAGTTACGGTTCTGGCACTCTGTGCATGCCAATGTGATCTTTGTACGCATAATGTTACCTCCACATACTGTATCTGAATTATTAATGATTCCTGCCGCATATGCAGCAGTGCACGGTTTATGCAGATCGATTTAAGCCTATTTTTATAGGCAAAAAAAAAAGACCCTCTTCGCCTCGCCTGATTACTATAACATAGACATTTCTGGTAGTCAATACATCTGTTGACAACTTTTGCCAATTTTTTTCAATATTTCTCTTCTATACTTTTTAAAACTTTTTAAAATCGTATTGAATTATTGAAAATAAAGTGATAGTATTTAGATAGGTAAATAGGTTTCTATGCCCTGCGTGTAGTTTAACGGATCAGCATCATTATCATCGGCGATGGATACGCCGATACCGAACCCGCATAGACTGCCGGTCACGTTAAGACCGAAAGCGCATATTTCATGGAAGAAAGGAGGGGCTGATATGGCTAATTTTAGTGCACTTAATACCGTCTATAATTTCTATATGACGACATATGCGCCAAAGACTAACTCTCGCTATGATACACATAAGAAGAGCGAACTGCGCAGTGTCTATAATTCCATTGTCGATCAGAACAAAGATGCCCCCCTGTATCTTCTTCATAATAGTAAAAGCACTCAGGAATTTGCTGTAAGCGTAAAAGAAAATGCGCGTACTCTTAAGAATACTATCTCTTCTCTTGGCAGTTTTAATTCCGATGGAGTGCTCGATAAAAAATCAGCTTCTTCAACAGACGAAAGCATCGCTACTGTTACTTATAATAATGACAGTGATGAGGCCGCTCCAGTTCAAGGCTTCGATATGACCGTATCGTCTCTGGCAAAACCGCAGACAAATGTCGGGAATTATCTGACCAGCGATGCACAGGCATCGATCTCTCCTGACACATATTCATTTGATATAGGCATAAATTCACTAAGCTATGAGTTTCAGTTCTCAGTGCACTCAGGTGATACAAATGAAGATCTCCAGCAGCGTCTGGGCCGCCTTATCAACAATGCAAAGATAGGACTTAACGCCGAGGTAATAGATAATCCTGATGATCAGACGCAGACAGCTTTAAAGCTCGAATCATCCACGACCGGAAAGCATGACAGTGAAGGACTTCTATTCACTATATCCGAAGACCATACAAGTAAAAATACCGGAACCGTTGATTATCTTGGGATTAATACTGTTACGTCACTTGCAAGTGATGCAAAATTCTCGATAAATGGAACTGACCATACATCCGAATCCAACAGTTTTACCGTTGCAAACGCGTTCGATGTCACACTGCATAACACGACTGATCAGGAAAATGACAGCATCGTTTCGATCGGTCTTAAGACCGATGTCGATTCACTCGCTGAAAACATCGGTTCCCTTGTTAACGGATATAATTCCTTCCTTCGCGCTGCTTCCGAGTATACTGATTCGCAGCCAAAGAGCAACGATATCGTAAATGACTTTAGCGGCATATCCCGCACTTTTGCAAAAGGTCTCACCGATGTTGGTGTAAACCTTAATCTTGATGGTACTCTTGAACTAAACGAGGATACATTCCGAAAGAAGATCCAGAACGGAGATATCGATCAGAGTCTTACGCCAGTCAAGAGTTTTACTAACGCACTCCTTAATAAGTCGAATCAGATATCGCTTAACCCGATGCGTTACGTCGATAAGACTGTCGTAGAATATAAGAATCCCGGCAAGAACTTTGCCAACCCCTACATTACAAGTGAATACAGCGGCATGCTCTTCAATAGCTACTGCTAAATCAAACAATGCCCACAGCAGCTATATCCTGCATGTGGGCACTTTCTTATACAGCGTCGGCGGTAACGATTGCCTCCGCGATGACCTTGTCCATGTCGTAATACTTATACTGACCAAGACGTCCCCCAAAGATGACTTTTCCGCCGCACATATCCGCGAGCTGCTTGTACTTCGCAAACAACATCGTATTTTTCTCATCATTTACCGGATAATATGGCTCATCACCAGGCTTCCACTCCTGTGGAAATTCTTTAGTTATGACTGTCCCGGACTGCGTGCCGAACTCAAAATGCTTATGCTCTATTATTCGTGTATAGGGTATCTCACGCTCTGTGTAATTTACGACTGCATTCCCCTGATAATTATCACAGTCAGGTATGTATTTTGTATCAAATCTGAGTGACCTGTACTCAAGAGTTCCAAGTCTCTCTGCAAAGAACTCGTCAAGCATGCCCGTATACACAACTCTTTCAAAATGATTTCCATCGATGGATAAAAATTCTGTCTGTCCGTTCGTTATCTTCTCACCTGTCTGTGCTGCAGTTACGCTGTCCGGCTGCGATGTGATGTAATCACTGTATGATATACCGAGTTTCACTTCCGTATCGCCAAGTAGTCTCTCAACTACCGCAGTATATCCGCCTATCGGTATTCCCTGATATCTGTCGTTAAAATAATTATTATTATATGTAAAACGAAGTGGAAGTCTCTTGATGATAAATGAGGGCAGATCTTTACACTCACGTCCCCACTGTTTCTCAGTGTAGCCTTTGATGAGCTTTGTATATACGTCAGTGCCTGCAAGAGACAATGCCTGCTCTTCCAGATTCTGTGGATCTTTTATCGAAAGCTGTGATATCTGCTCATCTATCTTTGCTTTTGCTTCCTGTGGTGTTATAACTCCCCACATCTCATGAAATGTATTCATATTGAACGGCAGGTTGTATAGTTCGTCCTTATATCTTGCTACCGGCGCATTTATATAATTATTAAAATCAGCAAACTGATTTATATAATCCCACACGTGTCTGTCAGATGTGTGAAATATATGTGCTCCATATCTGTGAACCTGTATGCCGCCTATACTCTCCGTATATATGTTGCCAGCGATATGATCACGCTTATCTATCACCATGCATTTTTTGCCGCGTTTCTTTAATTCATTTGCAAATACTGCGCCATAAAGACCCGCGCCGACTATAAGAAAATCGTAATCCATGCTTTCCATATCTTTCTCCAATCCTAATTGCTTTTTTTACGCATATATTCAATTGCATACGTCATCACTGAGCCAAATTCCTTCTCATCTACCTCTGTCACCAGCATCTCCAAAAGAAGTTTGTCGAACTCTGAGAAATTAGTCCTGATAAGTGAATTCGTTCTGTAATCCGGGATGAATGTAAGTACAAACCCTTTCAGCTTGATGAACAGATCATATCTTACATCGCTGTATCTCAAAAAGATGATTCTGAGATACCCTATATATGCACTGTACAGGAAATCGATCTCGAGCTCGTCCCTAAACTTGTTCAGGAATCCCCGTTCACTCCACATCTCCCATTTTATCTTATTTACCGTAAGAAGATCATCTTGATAAGTCTGCTCTTTCTTCAAAACAGTAGAGTCCTGATTGACGCAGTAATGATAGAATCTGTTGTGATCGATATATACGCGCTCCGCATACAGATAGAGTATATTGTACCAGTAATTGTCTTCGTATGCCAGCCGCTCGGGAAATGAGATATTGTTGCAGGCAATAAACTCTCTTGATATAAGCTTGTTGCACGTGACCTCGCCCATACTCGACGTTAGCAGGAACATTCCACGCTTAACATCGCTATCTATAAGAAGTCTTTTGTCATTTTCCCCATCAGTCAGACTCGGATATACATAACTGGCGCTGCCGCCTCCTTCGCGTATACCGCAACAACAGACAATATCACAGTCATTGATCCCCGCATCGTTATACATTGTGCGGCACATGTCAGGCTCTATACAGTCGTCTCCATCGGCATATTGAACATCCTCTCCT
>JAGPKJ010000104.1 GCA_018053995.1 Lachnospiraceae bacterium
CTTATCGCAGTCGTAAAATCAGGGCTTAAGCTTAGATTCAATTCAATAAGTGCATCTGTCTTGAACGGCTATGCCTCTTCTGCTGAATACGATTCTGCCATAAAGATGCGTCTCCGTTCCCCACATGCAATGCTCTACCCCGCCAATACGCTTTATCTTCGCACTCACCTTGGCAGGTATAGCGGTGCGGAAAATATCCTTGGCTACAGCATCACTGCTGACAACCGTATCGTACTTATACCGGGGTCGCTGAAATTCAATCCTGATACTGATTATCCGATGTATCCGGATATGCTCGTACTTCCTTATCAGGGAGGGTCTGATGATGACAAAGATGTCATCTCAGCTATAGACCGTATTGAGCCACGTTCCGTAATGCTTGATATGTTTGATGATTTCTATCCGCCGCTGACTCACAAGACAGATACAAGAAATCTCTATCGCGTTCTCACAGAAAAGTACCCTGATCTGCGAGTGATAAAGCCTACGTGCGGAAAGACGGTTACGCTTCTTTGAGTGGTTCACCATTATTTTCGTTATCTTCGCTTAATCGTCCGTCTATTATATGCACGATCCTGTGAGCTGATTTCGCCACGCCAAGATCATGTGTGATCATTACGATCGTATGTCCCATGTCGTTAAGTTTACCAAAAAGTTTAAGAACCTCTTTACCGCTCTCCTGGTCAAGCGCTCCTGTAGGCTCATCAGCAAGGAGTATCGCCGGTTCTCCAACAAGAGCCCTTGCGATAGATGCTCTCTGCTTCTGACCACCTGACAGCTCCGACGGCTTATGCTTTATTCTGTGGTCTATCCCAAGAAGTCTTATCGTATCCATACATTTCTCTTCCGCTTCCTTTGATGTCATTCCACGTACGACAAGCGGCATTATTATATTCTGAAGGATATTGTATGTCGGTATGAGCTGGTAGTTCTGGAAAATAAAACCTATCTCTGTATTTCTGACAGTATTGAGGCTTTCCTCTTCCATCTCATGAACAGCCTGTCCGTCAAGATAATACTCTCCACTGTCACATATATCCATGCATCCGATTATGTTCATCAGTGTCGTCTTGCCTGATCCTGACGGTCCAAGGATCGCGACGTATTCTCCCCTGTCTACCCGGAAGTTAATGTTCTTAAGAACCGGAACCTTCTCGTCTCCAAGCATATATCCTTTATTTATATCCTTCATTGTGATGATCGGTCTATCAGCCATGTGATCCCTCTGTTCTACTGGATATATATCCTAATAATGTTGTCAGTATCTTTCTTTACCACGATTGCAAGAGTATTATCCACAGATAATCTTGCAAATGTCGTTTCTGTTCCTGTCTTCGTTATAACTTCTGTTCCGACGGGTATCTCGTACGACTTAGTCTCACCAGTCTCGGTATACTGAGTCTCGTTCGAAGCTGAGTTCTGTCCAAACGATGGCGGTGTCTGTGAGCCACCTGCTGCCGGTGCTGCCTTCAGGATCGACACATCCATGTCATTTCCCTTAATAGAAGTCACCTTGGCATATATAAGTTCTTCATCTTCAGCTGTCTCAATAGATACCGTCGCGTCTGCAGCGGCTTCTTTTGCTTTCTGCGCACGTATAGCGAACACCACTGCCACAGCTATTGCAGCCAGCAGTGCTATCGTAATAATGACTCTGCGCTGCTTACGGTGCCTCTCTTTAAGCTTCTTCTCTCTTCGCTTTTTCTGCTCTTCGAGGTGTTCGAGTTCTTCTTCGACTTCTTCCTCATCAACCAGCAGGTCTTCTTCTTTATCCGGTTTTCCCATTTAGTCCTCCATCATTCCGCATTGAGTGCCTCAACAGGTATCAGTCTCGATGCCTTGTATGCCGGATAGAATCCGAATACTGTACCAGTGAATATACCGAACAGCAGTGCAAATGCCGCACCCCCTACAGATAATGAGACCCTTACACCCAGCTGTTCAAGGAGAGGTGTTATCGCAAGTGCGGCAAATACTCCTATCACCGCGCCGACAAGACTTATACTCATTGCCTCCATCAGGAATTCGCTCATTATATCTTTTCTGCTGCATCCTATCGCCTTAAGTATTCCGATCTCATTTGTACGTTCCTTTACTGAGACAAATAAAACGTTCATGATACCGATACCACCGACGATAAATACAATAGCCGCCATTGCGTAGAGTAGCATAGTCAGCGTCTCATTTGATTTTGATGCGGCTTCCATCTTGGAGCCTGCATCTGTCAGTGAAAATGTGGCATTAGGATATGATTCCGCAAGCACTTCTTCGATATCAGTCTTTATCGAAGCAACATTATCTACATTTTCAGCGATTACGGTAACAGTAGGACTCACGCTTGAACCCGTAAGATATTTGATTCCGGTATTATACGGGATAAATATAGCAGAATCCGGGCTTATGCCTGAAGCAACTGTTCCCATCTGCGAGAGTACACCGCTTACTGTATATGATCTGCTGTCTATATAAACTGTCTCATCATATGCGTCATATACACTGCCAAATATTGTCTTTGCTGCGTCATATCCAAGAACACACTCTTTTTCTTTAAGTTCGTTGTTCTCATCCGTAATAAAATCACCTATCGCCATAGTAAAATTACTCATATCCGCATAATTGCTCTCAATACCTGCGATAGTAAATGTTGTGGTATCATCCAATTCTCCACCATCCACATCGGATGTTGTTGAGAAACTCAATGTGCCATCAGTTATCCCGGGAACAAATGCTTCTATATCTTCTATATCAGAGTCTGACAGAGTGACCTTATCTTTATTGTTACTATTGCTTCCGCCCATTCCTCCGGGACCACCGCCGGGAAATCCGCCTCCGCCGCTGCTGCTGCCTCCACCGCTCGGAGCGCCGCCCATCATGCCACCGCCACCTCCGGGCATATCTCCCATCATGGTCTCTTCTGATGCGGACGAATCATATGTCACATCTATCGCTCCGGCATTCAGGTTCTTGAACTGCTCGGCTACTTCTTCTTTACCGCCGGTTCCTATCGCCACTACGAGCATTATCGTTGCGGAGCCCACGATTATTCCGACACTCGTAAGCAGCACTTTTGTTTTATTTTGGACCAGATTGATCCATACCAGCCTTGCAGTTTCAGATAATCTCATCTATGATACTCCGCATTCCTGTGTTGTACTTGCTTTGCTCTCGATAAGAACGGTATCGCCTTCAGTAAGTCCACTCTTTACCTCAACATTATTTCCATCAGAGAATCCTGTTGTTATCTCATTCTTAACAACTTTTCCGCTATCATCCTTCATCAGAACATATGAGACACCATCGTCTCTTATAACAGCTCTGTTCGATATATACGTTACATCCTTCGTCTGCTTCGTTATAAACGTGACTTCTGCTGTCATTCCGGCAAATAAGGACTTCGTCTCGCCATCAAGTGTCACGGTAACCTCATGGGTTGTCGTCTTCGTCTGAGTATCATATGATGCATCTCCGATCTCAGTGACTTCAGCTGTAAATGTCTCGTCCGGAAGTGCCGGACAATATACATTTGCTGACGAACCTTCAGCTATATCAGTCATATCATCTTCATCGACAGATACTGTGACCGTAGCTTTATCGAGATCATTCACTGTTATAAGTTCACTGTCAGTTCCGATATAATCGTCTGCCGCAGGTCCTACTGCAGTTATCACGCCATCATAGTCGGAATATATGATCTGTTCTTTTACCGTATCATCGAAATCATCCAGTTTCGACTGTGCATCACTGTAATCATCTTTTGCTTCATCTGTCGTAAGCGCTGTCTGTCCGGTTCCCGTGTCGTACAATTCCTGCGCGTTATCGTAATCGAGCATATCTTTGTCGTATTCAGCCTGTGCTGTTATCTGTCCGACGTCAAATGCCTTCTGGGCATCATTAAGAGCAGTTGTATCTTTATCTATCTCCTGCTGCTGAGCCTTTATAAGATCCTCCTGCTTATCTATGTTGTCGCTGAGAGTATCTACCATATCAGTTGCGGATTCATACGCGCTCGCTGCAGTGAGCCACCAATATATCTCATTTTCCTTATCAGTGCCATCCTTACTGAACTTGGCATTTTCCTGAAGCTTTGCATACGTAGTAACATGACTCTGCATCTCTGTAAGCTCATCCTGAAGATCCGTCATATCGCTGTTCGCATCATCAAGCGTTTTCTGTGCATCATCAACGGCATCCTGAAGCTGCTGCTGCGTCACGGTAAGCTGCGTCTGTGCATAGCTCCCGTAAGATTTATTTGTCTCTAGTGTCTGAGAGTCCTCAAGATCTGAGAGGGTCTGCTGCGTCTTCTGTTTATTGTACGTAAGAAGCGCATTGTTCACATCCTGCTCAAGATCAGTTCTTATCGTATTCACGCTGCTTTCAGTGAGCTTCATCAGCTTATCACCCTTGCTCACGTTCTGACCAACGCTGGCATATACCTCCTGTACCTGAAGCTGCCTTGTACCTGACGCTGTCGTACTGCCTGATGAGCTCTGTGAATCTCCACCCATACCGCCGCCCATCGCTCCTCCATTACTCCATGAAAAATCAGAGGAATCGCTTGATGAGGCGTATGCGCTTAGATCAATATCAAAAGTCTGCGTTGATGTTCCGACAGCGATAGTGCCGTCTTCTTCGACGCCTACTGTAAGCTCACCCTTTTCCGCTTTAGTCTCACGATATGTGACTGCCTCTTCATTTCCTGAAGACACGGCAGATATCACAATCTCAGTTACGAGCGCTCCGACCACCAATATACATATGACTGCGGTAATGATCTTATGCTTTCTGCTGCCCATGACCCAGTCTTTTATTTTCCTGAAAAAATCTCTGACATGATTCATCTGTCCGCTCCTCACTGTGCGTTCGGCATACTGCCGCCCGGAAATGCCTGATTCTGATCACCGCTGCCTGAACCCGAACTGCCGCCTGAAGGGGCGCCCTGCATGCTTCCACTGCCCGTCTCTCCTGCCGCGCCTGTGGCACTTGTGGCACCTTCCGCACCGCCTGTCTGATCAGCGCCTGTCTCTTTAAGCGCATCTTCCGAACCGCTTATCTTTGTTGCGATATATACTGTATCTCCTTCATTAACTCCACTCTTTATCTCAATGGAAGTTCCATCCGTAAATCCTACTGTCACAGGTGAGAGCTTATAATCGTTACCCGACTTCACATATACGAATGCATTTCCGCTGTCATCATATGTGATCGCTTTTCTGGAAACATAGACGACATTTTCCGTCTCGTCCGTAACAAATGTAACGTCTGCTGTCATGCCTCCATAAAGTTTAGATGTATCACCGTCTATCGCGACTGTGACCGGATAGCTCACCGTAGTCTGATGTGTATCTGATGAAGACGTTGATATCTCAGATATCGTTCCGTTATATGTCTCATCCGGGTATGCCGAGAACGCGATAGTCACGCTGTCGCCTATCTTGATCGACGAGACATCCTCCTCGGAAACATCTATCGATACTGTATACGCGCCATCCTTTACATATGTGATCATCGCTCCGGTATCTGTGAGCTTATCTCCTGCATCGTAATTAACCGCAGTGACAAGACCCGCGCCATCGGATCGTATGATTCCGTCATCTCCTACAAAGCTTTCAAAATCCGACAGCGAATCTGACGCATCATCAAGTGTAGTCTGAGCCTCATCGACTGTCTCCTGAAGTGAGTCTACTGTATATCCATAGACATCGGATGCAGCCTTTCCTTCCGCTGCCGATGACTGGTACGACTGCTTGGCTTCCATTGTCTTATGATCGAGCTGCGCCTGTGCCTGTGTGAGCAGTTCCTGATCGTCCATTATCTTTTCGTTATTGTCATCTATACTGTCATTTATCGTATCTATTGCGTCTACAGCTTTATCATATGTATCCTTCGCCTTTGTATACGCTTCATAATTCGCAACGTACGCCGCCGCATTAGTGACATCCGTGTCATCATAAACATTCTTTGCGGTCGTGAGTGCGGTCTGTGCTTCCTTCTTTGCCGTCCACAGATCTTCGTCCGCGCGTTCAGCGACAAGCTGTGTGACTTCTGCCTGAAGATTCTGTATCTCAGCCGTATATGATTCAATGTCTGCATTCAGCTCATCAACTGTTGCACTGTATAGCGATGATGCCACTGAAGAAGCTGTTGTGCTTGAGTTCTGCGTTCCTTTTGCTGCAAGCACCTGTACGTTCAGCTCTGCCTGCGCTTCTTCGAGTGCGATCTCATCATCTGCTTTATCTTCTTCAAGATTTCTCCTGACTGCATCTATGCTGTTTTGTGACAGACTGAATAGCTCGTCGCCTTCCGCGATCCGCTGTCCGGGAGTAACACTTACATTTTCGATCTCCAGATAATGCGTTGATGTGCTATCGTCATCCGAATCATCTGATGAACTCTCTTCTTCAGTCTCAGTCTCTTCAATATCAAGATCATAATCAACGGATGATGTTGTGAGCGTTACAGTACCGCTCTCCATTATGCCTTTGACAAGATTTCCTTTTACCGCTTTTGATTCTTTATATATGTATTTGTCTTCACTCTGCGCCGGTTTTATCACGAGTGTATAGACTGCGGCGAGAACAAGTGCCGCCGCTGCTGCGATGATAAGGATGATCTTTATCGTTTTTTTACTTCTTTTCTTCTTTTCTTCGGACATCTGCTTCTCCCTGATTTTTATTCTGTCTTATCTTTTTGCTGGTCATCTTTCTTTGTATCACCGCCAGCCTTAGATGATTCCACTGCCGCTGTGCTTTCGCTTGCTGCCTTTGAAGTTTCTTCTGTTGCTGCTGTGCTTTCGCCAGCTGCCTTTGAAGTTTCTTCTGTTGCTGCTGTGCTTTCGCCGGCTGTCTGTGAGTTACCGCTCACGGTACCTGAATCTGCGTCGCCAAATGTGACTGAAGCCGTAAGGTTCTGCGATAATCCGCTTATGTCTCCGTCTATCACTACCGTTACTGTATATGTTACTGATGATTTACTGCTTGATGACGATACAGGATTGATCTCCGTGACTGTTCCTGTATAATCGCCGTGATCATCTATCGTGATCTCTGCACTCTCTCCAAGCGAGATCGATGATATGTCTGCCTGATCAACAGATACTGCAACTGCAAGCGAATCATCGTCCGTATAAGCCATTACCATCTCATCTCCTGAGATATAGCTTCCTTCTTCCGTCATGATCTTCATGATC
>JAGPKJ010000105.1 GCA_018053995.1 Lachnospiraceae bacterium
TCTTACTATGAACTCCTGCGATGCTATCTCGTCCTTGGAATATGTTTTCTTTACGTCATTCACTTTCTCGTTATTGACAACAACACCGCCTTGTTCTATCGCCCTACGGGCTTCCGAACGTGTCTGTGCCATTCCGGATGCTGCAAGTATACCTATAAGATCAATTGTGTCATCACGGAAATCACTGCCTTTAAGTGTTGCTGACGGCATATGTTCCGAGCTTCCTCCACCGGCAAATATATCTCTTGCGGCACCACGTGCTTTCTCTGCTTCTGTTGTCCCATGTACGAGCGATGTAAGCTCATAAGCAAGTATCTCTTTCGCCTCATTCAGCTTGCTTCCTTCCCATTTATCCATCTCATCAATCTGATCAAGAGGAAGGAATGTGAGCATTCTTATGCATTTGAGAACATCCGCGTCATCTATATTTCTCCAATACTGATAGAAATCATAAGGACTTGTCTTATTTGGATCAAGCCAGACAGCACCTCCAACAGATTTTCCCATCTTCTTTCCCTCGGAATTCAGAAGGAGTGTTATCGTCATCGCATTAGCATCACCATTGAGTTTCTTTCGAATAAGATCGATTCCTCCAAGCATGTTGCTCCATTGGTCATCTCCGCCAAACTCCATATTACAGCCATATTTCTGATATAATGCCATAAAATCATAGCTCTGCATTATCATGTAATTGAATTCAAGGAAACTGAGTCCCTTTTCCATTCTCTGTTTGTAGCATTCTGCCGAGAGCATCCTGTTTACAGAGAAACATGAACCGATATCCCTGATAAAATCAATATAGTTAAGGTCACGAAGCCAGTCAGCGTTATTGACCATCCTTGCCTTGCCTTCTCCGAATTCGATGAAATTGCTCATCTGTTTTTTGAAGCACTCGCAGTTATGATCGATAGTTTCCAAAGTCATCATCTTTCGCATATCAGTTCTGCCTGATGGATCTCCGATCATAGCAGTACCGCCGCCAATAAGCGCTATAGGCTTATTTCCTGCCATCTGAAGTCTCTTCATAAGGCAAAGTGCCATGAAGTGACCTACATGAAGGCTGTCAGCCGTCGGGTCAAATCCAATATAAAATGTCGCTTTCCCATTATTGATAAGATCATGTATCTTATCTTCGTCCGTAAACTGCGCAAGAAGTCCTCTTGCCTTAAGTTCCTCGTAAATCTCCATCTTTCTATCCTCCTTGGTATATCACTTGATCAGCACTGATAACCGTCAAAATTCATCTGAATAAAAAAAAAACCGCCCTATCAGACTGTTGCATCTGACAGGACGGGATTCATCTCGTGTTACCACCTGTATTCGAATACGACTCACATCGTATTCCTCAATAAGTACTCCGCATAGATAACGGGTTATACTCTGGTACTATAACGTGTACCGTTCCGTTATGACCTACTTGAAATGTTATCGTTCCGCCATACCGCTCCGGGATGTATTCATGAAGACAATGCGTGCGCCTCTCACCTTCCGGCTGCTCTCTGTCCGCTTAGATCGTCATTACTCTTTCCCATCAACGCTTTTCTTATTTACTGAAAATAATAACCACTAAAATCAGATTTGTCAACCTTAATCTTCTTTTCCTGTTCGCACAATCTGTTCAAGATCTGTCGGCGCATAGAGCAGATAGTCCGCGTTATGCTCCACAAGCTCCTCTTTTGTTCCGCATCCGTATACTGCTCCGGCACATTTAAAGCCTGCTTTGTGAGCGCCATCGATATCATACATTCTGTCGCCTACCATGAGTGTATCTGATGTTCCGGTCTTAAAATAATCCGCTGCTTCCCTTATGACTGTCGATTTATCGCTATCTCCATCATATATGGTGCCGTAGATATATGAAAAAAGATCTTCCATACCAAAATGTTTTACAAGCCTGTCAATCATGACTCGTGGTTTAAGTGAAACAATACCGGTATTTACCCCGCAATCATTCAGATTTTTTACAAGTTTGATGATTCCATCGTATACCTTGGAATCAAAAAGTCCTGTTTCACCATAGACTCTCTTGAACGACGCGATCATGGCCTTCGTTTCATCTTCATCCATGCCACAGTATTCGATAAATGAAGACCTTAGGGGCGGTCCAATAAATTTTCTAAGGAAATGCTCTGAGGGCACTTCCCTGTCATTTTCCACAAAAGCACATTCAAGACTTTTCAGGATTCCTTCAGATGTATCGATAAGGGTTCCGTCGAAATCAAATAAAACTGTCTTAAAATACATATCATCTCTCTTCTCTGAAATAGTCCATTCCCAGATACGCCGGCATATTAGTATGTCCGCTCTTTCTCATTGAGCTTGCTACAAGAACTATCGCAGTGATGAGAAATGGGAGCATATCGTAAAATGACTGTGGGAATGGAAGTACGCTCTGCGGAATGTAGTATTTCAGTACTCTTAGAGCACCAAATACAAATGAACCGAATATTGCGTATACAGGCTGCCAATTTGCAAAAATAACAAGTGCTACGGCAATCCAGCCAAGTCCACCGACACTGTCTTTAAGCCATACGCCACCGTTTATCTTCATTGAACAGTACGCACCGCCAAGTCCGCATATCGCTCCGCCAAGGATTATATTAATATACTTAAGCTTTGTAACAGGTATTCCAGCTGCATCTGCTGCTGCCGGATTTTCTCCGACCGCCCTGACATTAAGTCCCATCTTAGTCCTGTTAAGATAAAACCCACACACTATTGCAATCGCAAGTCCGATATAAACAAACAGATTGTACTGAAACAGTAGTGGTCCTATCACAGGGATCTGTGATAGCCCGGGGATATTCATTCCCTGAAGAGATTCCGTCATATTTTCCGGTAACTTCAGAGTTCCTTCAGTTGCTTTTCCGACTTCAAGAAGTCCCAGGAAATTTGCAAATCCTATTCCAAATATAGTAAGTGTAAGACCGGCTACATTCTGATTTGCCATAAATGTAACTGTAAGTACCGTATAGATAAGTGCGCCGAGTGCACCGCCAAGTGCAGCGGCAATAAGTGCAAGGAACATATTGTCAGTATGATATCCGACGATGAACCCAAAGCATGAGCCCATTTCCATCATTCCCTCTACGCCGAGGTTCAGATGCCCTGTCTTCTCTGAAAGTATCTCGCCTACCGTACCGAAGAGGAGCGGTGTACCGGCGGCTACAGCCGCGACCAAAAACTTTATAAAAATATTCATGCTTTTGCTCCTTTCCTGTCACGCCAAACGAACTTATATCTTATATAGAATTCACATGCCAGTACAAAGAAAAGGATGATTCCCTGCAATACGCTTGCACAGTCTGTCGAAAGTCCATATGTCGACTGAACGATGCTGCTACCCTTCTCAAGAACACTGAATAAGAACGAAACCAGAAGTATTCCAAGCGGATCAAGTTGCGCGAGCCATGCAACGATTATCGCCGTAAAGCCAACCCCTCCGGCTACTGAATCAGTCAGCGTCGCATCTGTACCGCTTACCTGTATCATACCGGCGAGTCCACATATACCACCGCTTATCATCATCGTCCTAAGAACGATCTTACTTACATTCATTCCAGCATATCTTGCCGTTTCCTGGCTTTCACCAACAACGCTTATCTCATACCCATGCTTTGAATACTTTAGATAAAAGAATACAACAGCGATAAGTATCAGTGCCAGTATCCATCCGCTCTGAACTCCAAATACCTTATGAAGTTGCACGTTCTTATCGAATCTTGCTATCTTGGGGAAACCCTGAGCTCTCGTATCACGCCATGGTCCCTCTTTCAGCATATCGACGATAGAAAGCGCGATGTAATTAAGCATAAGTGTAAACAGTGTCTCATTAGTATTGAACTTTACCTTGAAAAATGCAGGTATAAGTCCCCAAAGTCCGCCGCCGATGAATCCGGCAGCTGCCATTACTATCACAAGTACTATATGGTTCCAGCCAGAGCAGAACAGTGCAAAAAATGTCGCGCATGTAGCTCCGAATATAAGCTGTCCCTCGGCACCGATATTCCAAAACTTCATCTTGAATGCAAGCGTCACACCAAGCGAACAGACAAGAAGCGGTATCATTATCTTGATAGTACTCTGAATATCGATCTTGCTCTTAAATGCTCCTGCAACTATCGCACCGTAGACTTTAAACGGATTAAAACCGACACATAAGATAAATATCCCGCCTGCGACAAGTGACAAAATGACTGCCGATATTCTAAGCATCAATATTTTATTTGAAGGAAGCTCTTCCCGCTTAACCGTACGACACAGAGGTTCCTTAGCTAAAGCCTTATTCTGCTCTGTCATCTTTAGTCACCTCTTTTTCCTCATTATCCTGTGAACCGCCCGTCATCATCATACCTACCTCTTCCTTCGTAGTCTTTGATGCATCAAGAACAGCTGTTATCTTTCCATGACACAGTACCATTATCCGGTCTGCGAGCTCCAAAAGTACATCAAGATCTTCACCTATATACATGATTGCTGCGCCCTTTTTCTTCTGAGCATTCAGCAGGTCATAGACTGTATACGCTGAATTGATATCAAGACCTCTTACCGGATACGCGGTGATAAGAAGATTGGGATCTGATTCGATCTCACGTCCCAGAAGAACCTTCTGCACATTTCCTCCGCTAAGCATTCTTACCGGCGTATCTATATCAGGTGTTATTATGTCAAGTTTTTTGATAAGATGTTCTGAAAGTTCTCTTGCCGGCTTCCGGTCTACAACAATTCCTTTGCCGTCCCTGTAAGATTTCAGGAGCATGTTGCCCGGCATTCCCATTGACGCTACAAGTCCCATGCCAAGACGATCTTCCGGCACAAAGCTCATACTTATGCCAAGATCTATGATCTCCGAAGGTGTCTTTCCGATTATATTTGTTTTCTTATAAAGGATAGCTCCCTCACTTGCATCAGAAAGACCCGCGATCGTCTCACATAGCTCTTTCTGTCCACTGCCGGCGATTCCTGCAACACCTAATATCTCACCTTTTCTTATGTCAAATGAGATATCATCAAGTGCTGTCGTTCCGTCAGCTTTATCCTTCACAGTAAGATCGACCACCTTCAGGATGACATCATTAGGTGTCACCTTAGGTCTTTCTATTGAAAGGCTTATAGGTCTTCCTACCATAAGTTCTGTAAGTTTATGAACATCACAGTCAGCCGTCCTTACTGTTTCTATGCTCTTACCTTTTCTCAGGATAGTTACACGGTCACTTATCGACAGCACTTCCTGAAGCTTATGCGTAATGATTATGATCGCGCAGCCTTTATCTTTCATTCTCCTAAGGATAGCGAACAGTCTGTCCGTCTCCTGCGGTGTAAGTACCGCTGTAGGTTCATCAAGTATGAGTATCTTCGCGCCCTTGTACAATACTTTCAGGATTTCTACTGTCTGTTTCTCACTGACACTCATATCATATATATATTTATCGGGGTCTATCTCAAGTCCGTATTTTTCACATATTTCTGTAATTTTTGCGCTTGCTGTCCTATAGCTGAGCTTTTTTCCCTTAGTGCCCATCTCGATATTATCAGCAGCACGAAAAGCATCAACAAGCTTAAAATGTTGATGGATCATTCCTATTCCAAGTTTTGTAGCATCGACAGGTGAATTGATCGTTACTTCCTGTCCGCCCACACAGATAGAACCGGCATCCGGATGATAGATCCCTGAGATCATATTCATCAGTGTCGTTTTACCTGAGCCATTCTCGCCAAGTAGAGCGAGTATCTCTCCATATTTGACCTTCAAGTCTATTTCATCATTTGCTACGACTTTACCGAATGTCTTTGTGATCTTTCTGCACTCAATTGCATAATTTTCAACTGATTCAGCCATAATTCCCTCTTAGATACGCAGCAGACAGTAAGCTGTCAAACTGCGATAAAATCAAACAGGCGGTCAGTTTTCCGACCGCCTGCAGCCTTGATTCGATAATTATTATTTTACAACAACGTTCTTGAAGTACCAGTTCATCTTTCCTGTGATGTCAGCATCGCTGAGAGTTGAACCATCAGTTCCAACTGTCTTTCCATCATTTGTCTCAATAACACCGTCAAAAACATTGAAGCCGTCATTGACGATCGATTTGCGTGCTTCATCAACAGCTTCCTGTGTTCCTGATGCTGCAAAGCTTGCTATAGGAGCGATATCTACGAGACCTTCCTTCATTCCACCGAAATAGTTGTCTCCTGTCCATGTTCCATCTATAACAGACTGTACTGCTGCTGTATAGTATACTGACCAATCCCACATAACAGATGTAAGAACAGCCTTAGGAGCATCCTTAGACATATCTGAGTTATAGCCTACGCCGTATATTCCAGCCTGTTCAGCAGCGAGCTGCGGGTTAGGAGTATCGCAGTGCTGTGCGATAACATCGCAGCCTGAATCGATAAGTGCCTGTGCTGCCTGTGTCTCGCCTTCAGGATCGTACCAGCTGTTTGTGACCTTTACATAAACCTGACAGTCAGGATTTACTGAATAAGCACCCATGGCAAATGCGTTTACACCGCCTGTGACCTCTGAATTATCCTGTCCCATTGCTGCTACATATCCAAGTTTATTTGATTTTGTATTCTTTCCTGCAACGATACCTGAAAGGTATCTTGCCTGATAGATACGTCCGAAATAATTGTTGAAGTTTGTTCCATTGCTCTCATAACCTGTGGCATGTGAGAAGATTACATCCGGATATTCATCTGCAAGCTTCTGGCATGTATCCATATATCCCCAGCTTGTTGCAAAAATGATATTGCAGCCTTCCTCAACGCACTCTGTCATTGCATTCTCGATAGCTGTCGTATCAGAATCACTTACGTTATTCTTTCTGATGATCTGATCATCTGAAAGGCCGATGTTCTTCTGCATTCCAATGATACCCTGATCATGTGTATAAGAATATCCGCTTCCTGATGCAGGATCTCCTATATGGATAACTCCTATCTTGATCTTGTCCTTGGCAACTGCAGGCATAACACCCGCCTTTGCTTCTGTTGATGCTGCTTCTGTTGTTGCTGCTACAGTTGATGCTGCAGCTGTGCTCTCTCCAGCCTGTGTTGATGCACTTGTTCCGGCAGGTGCTGTAGAACCGCATCCACAAAGTGATACAGTCATAACGCCGGCAAGCAGCAGACCCATAAATCTTTTCATCTTTCTCCTCC
>JAGPKJ010000027.1:0-8173 GCA_018053995.1 Lachnospiraceae bacterium
ATTTCTTCTGTATGTTCACTATACGTTCACGAAATTCTGCGACCGACGGCACTTCATACTCGAATGTTATCGCGGTATCCGTCACGTATGGTCTATATATATCCAAAAGTTCTGCCGCATCATCTGGCGTTGCAAATCTTATGCTGATCATTTTGCACACTCTCCATTCAGGAATTTTGTTTTCGTTTCTTTTATCACATGATCTATCATTTCAAATGTCTTCTCTTTGATTCCACAGCTATCTGCAATATCGTGCCACCCATTCACTGCTCCTTGTACTTCATTTATTATACGCCTGCATCTTGCTGATGAGATGTCCATGTTTCTTCCGCTCTGCATAAGATCATGCATTGATATTTCCGAAGTTTTTCCATTGACTGTCATCTGATGCGCTGAAATCCATTTATTTCCGGTGTCATATGAAAAAGTGATATCATACGCCGGTGACAATCTCCACTTTCCAGTCCTGTCCATCAAAAATGAAGTATTCTTTACATGATCATCCTGATTTACCGCAAGTACGTTAAATACCATTCTCCTGTAAAACTGCTCAATGTCAGACGCAGGAAGATTCATCTGTCTCATATACGAAACAGCCTGTTCATAACTGCACAGATCAGGAACATTATAATCAATATGCGCGACAGCCCCTAGAGTCTGCATATGAATTTTCCCGCCATCTGCGCGGTCAAATCTCTTAGTCATAAAATGATTTCTGCCATTTTTACTTAAAATACGACTCTCTGTCATATTTATTCCGGCTTTTACCGCCATCTTATAATAAGCATACTCAATCAACGTATATTCCGGGATATCATCAAGCGCATGATCTCCATTTTTTATAACTCCGTCAAACTTGATCAGATAATATTCAAAGCCATGTCCTGCTTCTACCTGTCCTGACCTGATCTCGTTTGTCTTGCTATTCCATGCAATGACTGCTTTAGCTCTCGCTCCGCCGGCAGATGTTCCCAGCTGCAGCAGCTGTTCATACGCCAGTTCATCTGACGTGCTTATATTGAAATTTGCTCTGTCCTGCAAAATATCTGATGCAAATCTTACCATACTATCTACGTCAACTGCTTCACTCTCACCAATCTTTGGACCGCTGCTCGGAGTATATTCGAGTGCACCCATTCCTCTCGATCCTGTGTAGCAAAGTCTGTCGATAATGTTAAAATCACGCTCTCCTCTCCCCTGCGAAACAAGCCATTTGCTTATTACTGCATTTCCGAACCTATCCGGAAGTGAATCTACAATAAGACCAGGAGCACCGTGAAATGAAGTCTCTGCAAGATCAGGGAACTCATACACCCTATTTGACAGCTTCATCGAGATTGGCGAAAGTTCTATACCGCTCCTTATAAAATCCCTATCATATTCAAATGATAAATATGGTCTGTCTTCCGGCAGATGAATTATACCGATGCGTGTCCCCCACATATATACTTCCGCAGTATTAATCATTTTTCATCTCCCCATTTGAAATCCTTTGTATCAGATTTTCCCACATTACGTTTCGTATATACTCTTTTTCTTGTTTTATTTCCACTTAGAAAATCAGACGGTCTCTGCGTCATATCCGGTATTAGTGCAGAAAAATTGTTTTTCAATCCCAGTTTACCCATAATTTTTATCAGGCTGCTCAGTTTGATATCCGCACCAGATTCAAACAACTGTATACACCTGAGCGACACTCCTGATCCTTCCGCAAGTTCTTTCTGCGTCATCGGATATTCTAACCTGTAATTTCTCGCTCTCTCGCTTATCATGTTCAGACATGCTTTTGAAGTCATTCCATCAATATCCATATCTCTCACCTCTGAGAAAATAATATCATTTTTGAGGATAAAATGCAACTTCTTGCATTTTATGTGTAATTTCAGACTATAAAATGCATTTTATTACGTTTTGTATTGCAATCTGTTCTTCAGGTTCATTCTTCAATGATTACTCTTCTTAACTGAGTTGAAGCACATAACCTCCTCTTTAGATTTATACCGTAAAGTTATTATTGACCAGTCAGTCCATAAATGTTATTATGTCCAATGATCAATCTATATATGGAGGTCATTATGAAAAAAGAACTTAAAACTGAACTCACAAAAGAAAAGATAATTTCAGCCGCGATAGATGAATTTGGCTGTAACGGCTACTATGGCTCATCGCTTAATTCCATCTGCGATACCGGAATTGCAAAAGGACTCCTTTATCATAATTTTGCAAATAAAAACGCGATATATCTTGCTTGTGTTCAGCGATGTTTTCACGAGCTCACAGAATACCTGAAAGCAGCAGATATAGGCACTGATCTTCAGCGCTATGCCAGTGCACGTATCGATTTTTTTATGGAAAATGAAAGTATGAAAAGGATCTTCTTCGAAGCCGTCCTTCAGCCGCCAACTGTTCTCAGGATTCAAATAGATGAGATTCGCGCAGAATTCGACAATTATAATAATGAACTTTACTTAAAGCTCCTTGACACTGTAAAGCTAAGACCGTGTGTAACAAAAAAAGAAGCTCTCGTCTACTTCAGACTTACACAGGAAATGTTCAACGGATACTTTAGTTCGCAGGTATATCCTGGAAACGCCGTCGAAGAAAAGAAATCCGATAGTAATCTGCCCCAAGGCAGTTTCGATGAGCACGAACATATGCTTGTCAAAGTCATCGATTATATGCTTTATGGCATCGCAGAGAAATGATGTTTGTAATTTTATGTAAACCTGCAATAAATAAAATGAAATTGATTTTATAATGTGGGTGTCAAAAATAGCAATTGTTTTATATTTCATAATAGAGAAAGGCTTCAAAATGATCATAATCGTTCTGCGCTGGTTACTTACAATTGTCATCGCAATAGGTATAGGAAAGATAGTATCAAAATTCAGGCTTCCATCTATCCTTGGATGGCTTATTGCCGGTATAATCCTGGGTCCGCACGCTGTTGATCTGATGCCGCAAAAACTGCTTGATGCAACTTGGTACTGTAACTTCATTCACGTGCTTGAATGTGCAGTAGGACTTATGATAGGAACTGAGCTTGTCTGGAGCAAACTCCGCAAATACGGAAAAGCGCTTATCATAACTACACTTGTGCAGTCACTCGGAACATTCGCAGTCGTATCACTTGTCTTTGCGATAACGTTCAAGATAACAGGAGTGCCGCTCTATCTCGCCTTTATCTTCGGCGGTATCGCACTTGCGACAGCTCCTGCTCCTGCCCTCTCGATAGTTCACGAGTTTAAGACAAGCGGTCCTGTCACACAGACTCTTATTCCAATGGCAGCACTTGATGATATCGTAGGAGTAATCGTTTTCTTTACAACGATAGCTATCGTCGGAAGACATGTATCCGGTTCATCAGGAACAGCCATGCCAATATGGATGATACCTGTCATGGTATTTCTCCCGCTTATTATCGGTGCTGTTGTCGGTATTCCAACAGGTTTCATGCTCAGGAAAGATCACGGCAAACCCGTCACTCTTGCTGTCCTGCTTTCAATGATCGTCGTTACTTCTGTGATTGGCTTCATATTCAACACCTATGTTATGATGGAACCAGTGCTGAATTTCATGCTCATGGGCATGGCTTTCTCCGCAGCATTCTCGAATATCGTTTCTGAAAACCGCCTTATACAGATCATTGATGACTTCAATCCCACGCTTGGCATATCAATGATAATCGTCATCCTCAATCTCGGTGCGCCGCTTGATTATCACGCAATACTCGGTGCCGGACTTTACACATTCATCTACATAGCATCACGTGCATGCGGCAAATATTTCGGTGCCCGTTTCGGCTCCAAAGCTACCGGGCTTCCAATAACGGTTCAAAAATATCTCGGACTTACGCTCCTGCCCCACTCCGGAGTCTCGCTCGTATTTACCGGGATTGCAGTATCCACGCTCTCTTCCGGTGCGCCTGACTGCGCACGCATAATTCAGGGCACTATCGCAGCAGCTGCCGTGATAAATGAGATAATCGCAGTTATCGCCGCAAAGAAAGGATTTGAACTGTCTGGAGAAATGCCGTCCCAATAACTCATACCTTAAATTATGAAAATAAGTGCAAAGTAATATGGTAAAATTGCCATATTGACATTATGGTAATTTTACCATATTGTATATCATATAGATAAAGGAGTCAGCAAATGCAAAAAGAGACACCAAATGCTCTTAGAAAACATGACAACTTTGAAATCATTTTCTTTGAACTAGACAATGACTCCTGTCCGGTTCAGGATTTTCTTGACTCACTAAACGACAAGATGGCAGCAAAAGTTTACGGAATGATGGATGTCCTTGCTGAATTTGGAAACGAGCTACGAGAACCTTATACAAAAGAACTGGAAGATGAAATATATGAACTACGTGCCAAAACAGGCACTGATATTTGCAGGGTATTATTTTTCTTTCGTTCAGAAAAAAAAAACATAATCACAAATGGATTTATAAAAAAGCAACAAAAGACACCGCGCTCAGAAATCAATTTGGCAAAGAAATATCGAAAGGTTTATCTTGCCAGAAGAAAGGATGCAGAAAAATGAAAACATACAGATCTTCTCTTGACGATAGACTTAAAGATCAAAATTTCAGATCAGAATATGAAAATATACAGCCTGAAATTGAAATAATCCGTACACTCGTTAGAGCAAGAAAAGAACAGAACCTTACGCAAAAGGAGCTTTCCGAGATTTCAGGAATCAATCAAGCTGATATTAGCAAGCTTGAAAATGGAAATAGAAACCCTTCACTCGGAATGCTCAAAAGACTTGCATGTGCCCTTGGAATGACACTAAAAATCGAATTTGTTTCTGAAAAGAAACCTCAATACCATTGACTGGTTTATTACACCATATATCTTTATTTTCCGCAGTGCACCTTTATCGCATCTGCCATAAACTGTGCTGTACCTGCGCCGTACTTGTCGATGTTGTCCTTAAATCTCTCGTCAGCCGTGTACATCTGACCGAGGCAGTCAAGTATATCGTCCGTACATTCATACATATTGTCAGTTATATATTTCTGCCATTTCACTACAAGTTCCTGTGCTTTGGTGCTCTCCGGGGTAGCACCTTTATGATCTTTATTTCCCGTGTGAGCTTCTCCAAACTCTTTCAATATCTCATTCATTCCATCTGTCATATTTCCCCATTTCTTATTATCATAATTTCCTGTCTTCTTCTCGCATTCCTTATATGCATCAGTATTACCCCAGCGTTCCTTAATCTCCGCCGCATATTTCTTTCTTTCCGCCTCTATCGCTGACTCATCAAACTGTTTAAAACTCATATCTTTCTCTCCTTTCAATATGGTATCCACAAGACCGATTATGCCATCAAGCCTGTCACGTTTTTCCATAAGTAACTTGCGCTGTCTCATAAATATCTCGCGCTCGCTGTCACTTATAGTATTTTCACTGCCGCCAGATTTCCGAAAGCAACTACTCTTTGCACCTCTTTCGCTCTTTGCAGCATTTCGCATTTCTTCATGTTCCAGCCCCTTCATGATGTCTTTTATTTCCTCAAGTGAAAAATCCAGTTCCTTGAAAAATAAGATCTGCTGCAGGATCTGCAGATCATTTTCATCATAAATGCGATAGCCTGCCTCTGTCTTTCCCACAGGTTTTAGCAGACCTATCTGATCGTAATAATGAAGTGCCCGCACTGTTATCCCCGTAAGTTTTGATACATCATTGATCTTCATATATTCACCTCCTGATTTTGAGTGAAATACTATACTTCTTGAAACCATCAAGTGATTTTCTTATGCTGTTTTCACATTTATTTCAGAAATCATCATCAGATATGTCATCTCTTTCATTATTTCTTCGATTTGTTATCTGTGATGGCACAATTTCCTCGCTATTCGCGACGTTCGGAACTTTGCTCCTCACTGACGCGATGCTCGTCAAGGTTCCATTCGTGTGGGCACAATTTCCTCGCTATTCGCGACGTTCGGAGCTTTGCTCCTCACTGACGCGATGCTCGTCAAGGTTCCATTCGTGCAAGCACGATGAAACCTTTCCTCGCTATTCGCGAAAAAAATCACTGTGGTTTTTGTACCACAGTGATAGTATAATCTATAACGCAACGTCAGAGTCAAGCAAATTCTTTTCATTTATTCTGACTATCCACCCTATCTATATATTCCGTTTTTCTATCCTATCATTCTATTCAGTCTTTCTGTTCAGTCTTTCATGCATAACCACCATAAGGATGAGGAAAACAAAAAGGAATACCGGCAATAGCGCGACTGATATGTAGTTCGCGATGAGTCCGAATACAGGAGGCATGAGGCATGTTCCGATATACGCGCACGCCATCTGAACGCCGATGATCGCCTGCGATTTGTCTGCTCCAAAATGTGCCGGTGTCGAATGGATTATGCACGGATATATCGGAGCACACCCTAACCCGATAACGATAAGACCAAATAGCGATAGATTTTGTGAAAATGGAAGGTGCATCATTACAAGTCCGATAGTAATGATCACCTGCCCCATCCTTATCATCTGCTTATCATTAAGCTTCATCGTTATGAATCCGCTTATCGCACGTCCGATCGTTATTCCGATATAAAATAGCGCAGCATATCTCGCCGCAGTCTCAGGCGATATCCCTCTATAAATATTCAGGTAACTGCTCGCCCATAGCCCAGTAGTCTGCTCAAGTGCGCAGTAGCAGAAGAAGCAAAGCATTACTTCCTTTGCCCCCGGGATACTGAATATCTCACGAAGTGAAAGTGCTTTGCCGGATTTCTTATCTACACTAGTATCAGCGTCAGTTTCCCCGCCATTCACTGCAGTCCGTTTTAACCATAGTGGCAGACTTAATAACAGTATAGCCGTCAGAAACACCTGAATGATTCCTATATATCGATAGCCGGCATTCCAGCTCTGACCACCCGTCAGTGCATAGCCCATTATATAAGGTCCAAGCGTCGCTCCGACTCCCCACATGCAGTGCAGCCAGCTCATATGCCTACTCTCGTAATGAAGTGCTACATAGTTATTTAATGAAGCATCGACGCTTCCCGCTCCCAGTCCATATGGTATCGCCCATAAGCACAATGCGATGAACGAATGGGAAAATGAAAAGCCAAACAGAGCCATTGCCGTCATCGCAACGCTTATCGCCGTTACCATACCTGTTCCCAATTTTCGTGTCATCCTGTCGCTCTGAAGACTCGATACTATCGTTCCAAATGCGATTATCATTGAAACAACTCCCGCATACGACAGCGGTACCCCAAACTCCGTATACATAGACGGCCATGCCGCGCCCAAAAGCGAATCTGGAAGCCCCAGACTTATAAACGCCATATAGATAACTGCCAGTAAGATATTGACCATGTTGATTCCTCCATAATCATGATGTGATCATATTATCATATTTCGACTTTATAAGGTGTGAATATCAAAAAGATTTCTCTCTATGCTGCTGATACGAAACTATTCTCTTCCCGCGATTTCTTATTTTATTTATTTTGTAAATGTGCATCATCTATGAAAGATAATTGCTGCTGTGATGCAAAATCAACCGGCTGCGTGCATTGGATTTGTTAATATAAAGCAAAATGCTTTCTGGGAAATAAAACTTCATGTCTCTCGAGTTTTGTTAGACGATTATATCACAATAAATATTCAGTTCTTCATGAGATCTGCTACAGTTATACTGTCAAAGAACTTGTTGGTCATATCATCATACTTCTTCCACATAGGCAAAGTCCTGCATTCTCGAGCTCTATCACATTTTTTTGCATCACATGAAAGACACGCAACAGGCGCAATATCGCCTTCGGTCAGCCGCAGAATATCGCCTACTACGTACTCTTGGGGATCTTTGCTTAGCATATATCCGCCGCCTTTTCCGTGAACTCCGACAAGAAGATCATTCTTTGTAAGAATAGGCACGATACGCTCAATATACTTCAGTGAGATTCCCTGCCTCTCTGCCACATCTTTCATCGGTATGTAATGACCATCCTGATGCTCCGCAAGATCTATGAGTATCCTGAGCGCATAACGTCCTCTTGTTGAAATCATCTACTGCCTCCATTTAGCTCGTTTAGCTGTTCAATGTTCAATGTTAGATATCGAAAGATCTAAGATTCTTATCTATCAAGCATGACTGCTGCATTTCTATTTCTATTTCTATTTCTATTTCTA
>JAGPKJ010000027.1:8273-23701 GCA_018053995.1 Lachnospiraceae bacterium
ATTTCTATTTCTATTTCTATTTCTATTTCTACTTCTGTCTATGTCTATTACCTTACCCCTTAAATTCATGATAACACTTATCGAATATGACCATAAACTCTTTTATTTCCTCATCAGTCGTCAGATGACTCAGGCTTATCCGAAACGATGAAAGAGCATTCCGTCTGTCGCCGCTCACGGCAAAAACAGCCCTTGAGGGTTCCCCATCCGAAGAGCATGCCGACTTCACCGACACGCAGACCCCCTTCTCATTAAGTGCCTTCTGGAATGCAGTTCCCTTCACACCATCCACGCTAATATTCAAGATATGCGGCACCGCATCAACCGGGCTGTTAATATGAATATTATATTCTGATCTCATAAAGAATCTGCGCAGTTCATCATTCATTATCTGCACTTTTGCGATGCGCTCTCTCTGATTTGTGATTGCTATCCGTAATGCTGTCTCAGTCGATACCGCAAGTGCAAGAGCCGGCGTTCCGCTTCTATATGGTGTCGTACTCGCGCCGCCGCTTATCTGAGGTTCTATCATCAGATTTCTTCTTTTAAGCAGCAGTCCACTCCCTGTGATTCCATAGAATTTGTGGGGTGAAATACTTATAGTGTCAACACCACACAAATGTGGATCTCCATACGATTTTTTTTTGCCGTTTCCGAACTGTGTAAGATTAATCTTTCCCACAGCCTGCGTCGCGTCGACATGAAGTGCGCAGCCCTTATATTCATGTACTATCTCCGCAATCTGCTGTATCGGCTGCACTGTGCCAAGCTCGCTGTCAACTGCGCATACTGCAACAAGAATCGTATCATCACGCATAAGACTGTGGAGCTGATCAAGATTGACTTTCCCATCACTTTTGACTTCTAAAAAGTCTACATCGTATCCTTCTTTTTCGAGAAATAAAAGACTCGCCCTGACCGATTCATGTTCGAGCACCGTCGAAATGATGTGTCCATGTCCCGCGGCATGCGCAATCCCCTTTATCGCCAGATTGTTTGATTCACTCGCGCCAGACGTGTAGATGATCTCGTATCCGTCCGCACAAAGTAGTTCAGAAATACTCTCATCAGTTTTCTCCATCACCTCAGCAGCTGAAGTTCCCGCTATATGCTGAGAATTCGGATTACCAATATATTCACGTTCAGCAGTGCAGAATTCATCCAATACTTTCGGATTCACCGGCGTATTCGCCGAATAATCAAGGTATATCATAATATCATGCTCTCGATAGTACCGCCACCTACAACGATATCACCATCATAAAATACCGCCGCCTGCCCGACTGCTGCCCTCTTCTGCGGTTCATCAAATATCATCCGGACTTTGCTGCGGTCGCCATCATCCTGATAAAGCATTGCGCCAGATTCACTGCCATGATATCTCGTTCTGACACTTACATGCAGAGGTTTCCAAATTTTTGTTTCCGTTTGGTGTATCATGTCAAAATCGTCATATCCAGTTTCATCATCCGATGGTACTTTCGTTATTTCACATTCACATAGACTTCCATCATATTGCCTGTCAGATAATCCCTTGACTGATATCCAGTTCAAGTCACCGACCATCATCCCGCGGACAAGCATCGAGCTTTCAGTTCCCACAGTCACAGTATTAGCCTGCATATCTTTTTCGCATACGTATACCGGCTCTTCCATCGAAAGACCCAGACCTTTCCGCTGACCGATCGTGTATCTCACGGCACCATGATGGATTCCGACAACATTTCCGGACTCGTCCAGAAAATTTCCGTCAGGGTAATGCCTCCCCGTATACTTCTCCATGAAGTTTACATAATCTCCGTCAGGTATAAAACATATGTCCTGGCTGTCGTGCTTTCTCGCATTGCAAAGCTTCAGTCTCTCCGCAATCTCGCGTGTCTCACTCTTTTTCATTTCCCCTAAAGGAAATTTCACGCGTGCAAGCTGCTTCTGTGTCAACGTATAGAGTACGTAACTCTGATCTTTGCTTTCATCGACCGCTTTTCGCAGAATATATCTTCCTGACTTCTCATCGAATGATACCCTGGCATAGTGTCCTGTTACGACAAATGAAAGACCTTTTTCATCTGCAAAATCCAGAAGTTTATCGAACTTCATAAAACGATTGCAGTCGATACAGGGATTAGGAGTTCCACCAGCCTCGTATGTCCGCACAAATCTGTCGATTATCTTCTCATGAAAATCCATCGTAAAATCAAGCACTTCAAATGGAATATCGAGACTAAACGCCACGTCCGCCGCGTCATCTATATCTTTCTGCGAACAGCACGGATGATACTGACTTATTCCAATGTCAACATTACGATACAGCCGCATGGTCGTTCCCATACAGCTGTATCCGTTTTGCTTCATAAGCCATGCGGCGACGGAGCTGTCAACTCCGCCGCTCATCGCTATAAGTGCTGTTTTATTTACACTGTTTGTTATATCCCTTACGACTTCATAGTGATCATCCATATCAGTATCAGCCATTTCTCCTTGAGATCAATTGCCCGTCTTCCCGCCTTCGACTACCAGTGTGTCCTCGTAATCTTTTCCGTATGTATCAAGAAGTGTTTCTTCGTAATCAGCATGGAAGAATTTTTCTTTCCCAAGTGATTCGATCTCTGAATTGATCCAGTCAAGAAGTGTTGTATTTCCCTTTGATACAGCAGGAGCTATCGTATCATTGCTTCCAAGTGACGGAATGCCAACTGTATACCCGGGATTCTGCTTTGCAAATGCGATGACCTCAGTGTTATCATTTGCCCATGCCACGCCATTGCCATTCTCAAGTGCATTCTTTGCGTCAGCATATGTATCATACTTCTGAAGTTTTAGGTTCGGATAATTCTTAATGAGATAAGTCTCCGCTGTTGTTCCAGAGATGACGATCACATTGTCCTTATCAGTTAGATCATCAAGACTCTTTACGACCTTGTCGCTCGGGGAAATAACACCGAGAGCTACGTTCATGTATGGCTCTGCAAAATCAACCTGCTGTGAACGTTCATCAGTAACGGTGAAGTTTGCAAGTATGACATCAACCTTGCCTGTCTGCAGATATTCGATTCTGTTTGCTGCTTCTGTTGATACAAAATTCACTTTCACACCAAGATCCTTGCCAAGACGATTTGCAAGATATACGTCGTATCCCTGATATTCGCCATTCTCGTCTACATAACCGAATGGACTCTTGTCAGAAAAAACTCCGATATTGATCGTTCCATCTTTCTTGATATCATCAAGACTGCGGAATACCTGCTTCCCAGCAGCAGATGATGCTGTAGAAACGGATGATCCGGCAGCTGATGATACTGCTGTTGTAGAAGCAGATGAAGCATTGGCATCTGATGCTGTCGCATCAGCTTTTCCGCATCCTGCAAGTGCCGATACCGTAAGTCCAAGTGTAAGTATGATTCCTGTTATCTTCTTAAGTAAGTCTGTCTTTTTCATAATTTTTCTCCTCTTATTCTGTGATATGTAAATGTTCCCAAAAACCTCTTTGTCCTTTCCGATGACGGATTATCAAAGAACATCTCTGGCGATGACTGTTCTACTATTTTTCCATCATCGATAAATACAATCCTGTCTGCGACAGCCCTGGCAAATTCCATCTCATGTGTGACTATTAGCATCGTATCTCCCTGATCGGCAAGATCCAGCATAACGTCAAGCACCTCATGTACCATCTCCGGATCAAGTGCTGCAGTTACCTCGTCAAATAACATGATCTCAGGGTGCATGCAGAGTGCTCTTACGATCGCTATCCGCTGCTTCTGCCCGCCAGACAACTGCCTGGGGTAGCTGTCCGCCCTGTCCGAAAGCCCTACTCTCTTAAGCAGTGTTTCCGCTTCCTCTGTGACCTCGGCTTTATCACGCTTCTGTACTTTGATTGGCGCAAGTGTGATATTGTCCAGCACATTCAGATGTGGAAACAGATCATAGCTCTGAAACACCATCCCTATCTTCTGCCTGAGTTCTGCAAGCTCTTGGGGCTTTCCACTAATCGGATTTCCATGAAGCTTTACCTCTCCTCTCTGAACAGGTTCCAGTGCATTGATGCACCTAAGGAGCGTACTCTTGCCGCAGCCGCTCGGACCTACGATCACAATGACCTCACCTTTATGAACGTCAAGATTTATATCATCAAGAACATTCATCGTTCCGTATGATTTTTTCAGATGTTCGATTGTAAGAACCGTCTCTTCTTTACTCATAACCAGTTGCTCCTCTATGCCCATTTCTTCTCAAGATGCTTTGCCAGAAGGCTTGTCGGCCAACAAACGATAAAATATAGGAAAAACGTGAACATGTATACACCAAAAGCCGCATTCGGACTGTTCATCCTATTTGCCTCGATTATCTGCTGTGACACCTTTAGGACTTCCACAACCCCAATCATCAGGATAAGACTTGTAGTCTTTATCATCCTAGTGATCAGATTGATCGACAACGGTATAAGCCGCCTTACAGTCTGTGGAATGATTATGTAGAAGAATACCTGTGTGCTGCTAAATCCAAGCGCTGCTCCGCTCTCATACTGATGAACCGGTATGCTCATGAGCGCGCCCCTCACCAGGTCGCTCATCTCCGCTGTCCCCCACAACGTAAACACAATGACCGCTGAGACTTCTCCTGAAATATTCAGATCAAACAGCCTTGTAGCTCCAAAGAAAACCATGAACAGAAGCACCATCTGTGGCATTATACGTATGAATTCCAGATAAACCCTAAGCACTGCTCTCACAACAGCATTCTTCTTTGTCATCAGTATTCCGAGCAGGATTCCGAGTGGAATGCTTATCGCTACCGAGATAAAGCTGATCTTAAGTGCGACCCCAAGCCCGCCGAGAAGTCTTATAAGATTCTTACCTTTAAATATCACATCAATCCCCAAATTCTGCATAGCGGAGTCTCCTCTCTGCCACGCTTCCCAGAATTGAGACCGGAAGCAGGATTATCAGATAGAACACCACGAGAAGGAACAGGCTCTCAGTTGTCTTATAATAGAGACCTATCAGATCTTTTGCCGTGAACATCAGATCCTTCAGACTTATCGCACTGAATACGCTTGTCTCTTTAAGCAGGAAAATAAAATTCGCGGTGAATGCCGGAGCGCTTACTGCTACTGCCTGCGGCAGGACAACATATCTCACTGCCTGCCCTCTTGTCATCCCAAGACTGTATGATGATTCTTTCTGAATATCCGGTACTGCATCAAGACCGCTTCTGAACGATTCCGCCATGTAGCTGCCGCCAAGGAACGTAAGTCCAAGTATTCCGCACACATATGCATTAGTCTTTATTCCTACCTTGGGCAGACCATAGTAAATAAAAAACAATTGGATCAGCAGTGGTGTATTACGGCTTATCTCGATATATATACTGACAAACTGCCTGAGTACCGGTATCTTAAAGTACTGGATCATTGCGCAGATAATTCCGGAAATGATCGAAAGTCCCACACCGATAAGTCCAATGCTCACCGTAAGCTTTGCAGCTGTCTCGTATAACGGAAGATATTCTTTTATAAAAGTAAAATCCATAATACAGTCCCTCATATAATATAAAACGTTAAGTAATCACAGTGCTATCTGCCTTATGGCAAAAAGATGCCGGGATAACACAATATGTGTCCCCGGTTCAAATACGAAATATGGATTGTTATATCTGATATATTCCATCAATATATGGTCACATTCGCATCATTCCCGGCATAGCGCAGCAAATACACTTACAGCTACACATTCCTATAGCCGCACTTCTGCTTAAATAAAAGATGTCTGTGTTTTCTCTCTTCATATCTTTTTCCTCCTTTTTTGTATACCTACCAAGTAGGTTGGTATGAATATAGCACATTGATATATCGCTGTCAATCAAAAAAAGAAGAAAATCTTTTTTTGATTTTCTTCTGAAAATAGTTATCCTGATATCACTGCTTTAATTCTTCCGGTTTGATATGAAGGTAGCTGCAAAGTACGAGCAGCTCCTGCGACGATAATTTCATTTTAGAATCAGGCATGAGTTTATCCGATTCAATACCCGTATCAAGAGAGATCTGTGAAACAGTCAGATTGTTGTCAAAAATATATCCAGCTATTATCTTGGTTATATCCATTGTATTCTCCTCTTTGGATAGAAGAAAAAATCACACTATTTATTATATTCTTGTATTTAGAGAATATCAATGTGGTTTCTTGATGTTAAAGACTTTCATGCTATTCGTTGACGATGATTTTTTACTGAATTATTATTAGCTAGGGGGATGACGTCTATGAAAAACCGAAATATTGCTACTATATTGAAATACTACAGAAAACTAAACAAGCTTTCCGTAAATGATGTGTCAAAGTCTCTCAGTCACGACGGTATATTTGTGGCTGAAAAGACGATATACGGTTGGGAAAGCGGCCATACGCAGCCTGATGCGGACACGCTCCTTAAACTGTGCGATATATATAAGATTCCCGATATCCTTAAGACTTTCGGCTATGAAAAAAATGAGTCCGAAATCCATCTTACGGATTTCGAACTCAAACTTATCTTAAAATACAGAGAACATCTTGAAATGCAGGAATCTATCAAAAAACTCCTAGATATGTAATCATTATTATTCCTGAACTACAGGTGTTGCCGGTTCTGCTTCTGCCTCAGGTGCTGCCGCTGCTGGCTCAGCCTCAGGTGTTGCCGCTGTCGGCTGTGCTTCTACCTCAGGTGCTGCCGCTGCTGACTGCCGCTGCTGTTACTGGCGCGGCTGACTGTACTGCTACTTGCTGTTCTGCTGCAGGTGCTGCTGACTGTGAAGAAGTCTGTGCCGGCACAGTCACTCCCATATTATTTGCTTCCTCTTCAACTGTAGTGTTATTCTCTGCAGCAAGCTGAGTAAGAGCATTTAAGATCTCACTATTTACTGCTGCTTCAACAGCTGACTGAGCTGTGTCAACATCATCCGAACCGATAAGCTCTGAACCAGCGGAATATGTCTCGGCAGTAACATTTTGCAGTTCTGTTATATCAACAGTCACCGGATTCCCTTGCGCATCATTTTCAAGTTCCCGTGTACTATGATCATCCATCTTACCGCCAAGTACAAGCTTGGAATCACCGGCGATCTTCTTTATTGTCCCTTTCTGAACAGTATTGCCATCTGTCCCAAGAACATACACTTCAACACTGTCTCCTGCCTTAGCTGCTGCATAATCAGGACACCAAATCACACTATAAGACGTACCTTTTTTGACCACTTTATATGCCATCTCAGGACTTGCAGCATCTTCCGCTGTAAGATCTGTTGTGAGCTTTCCATCAAGACCAGATGTCTGACCTGCTGCCGGCTGCTGACTGCCGTTTACGCTTTGTGTCGTAGAATCTTTAGCAGCCTGTGCAATGACCTGTGAATTAGCTCCTGCGTCTTTTGCAGGACAATCATTGTTGCCAGTCCCGCCTATTGCCCAATTCTTGCCTGTTGAATCAAGTTCGACACGGTCTGCTTTTTTGCTGTAATATAAAGCAATCACGCTATCATTTTTATTTGCTGACGCAAGTTCCTGTACTGCTTTCATTCCTGCAGCTGAAGTATTAGCCATATCAGCTACAGCCTGCTTTGCTTCTTCAAGTGCTTTATTTGCACTAGTAACTTCACTCTTGAATTTTTCTGATGCGCCTTCCAGATTCTGAGCTATCTCAGCTGTTTTCCTTGAATCACCCTTAGCGTTTTCCAAATCTTTCTAAAGCGCTGTTATAAGATTCTGAAGCTTTTCTACCTGAGCCAGATGTCTTGCAGCTTCTTTTGCAGCTTCCTCAGCTGCCTGTTCCGCTGCGATCCTGTCAGCTTCATTCTGCGCCGCATTCGAATCATTTGCATTTCCTGTTGAACCGCTGCCTGCAGCATTACCTTCATCATTATCTGTATCAGCATCTATTGCAGCAGCGACCTGCTTCTTAACAGTATTAAGAGCATCCAGCTGTGCTTCCAGTTCCGCAGCATTTCTGGCTGCGCCAAGTACCGTACCACCCGTTGTTCCGGAAGTTCCGCTCGTAGATACAGTCGAAGCTGTATTTGTTCCCGAAGTGCTCTTTGCATTATTTCCATTCCCGCCTGCTGTTTTATCTGTATCAGAAGCATTGTCACTCGCTGATACCACAGCACCTTTAGTCTGTTTGGGATCTTTCTTTTTTGTGTCCTCTGATTTTGCTCCGGGCTTTGCATCGATCGATGCGGCAAGAGCCACCTCGCTCTCATCAATAACGACATTATCTCCGTCAGCCTTTGCTTCCTTTTTATTACCATATATATTTGATATTCCTATTGATACAAATAAAAGAAGAGTTATGAGCAGTAAAGCTGCCAGTATCTTTTTCCCTTTCCCATTATCTGAATCTTTATTTTCATTATTAATCTGTGTGTTATTATTGATATTCTTTTCCATTGATCGTGCGCTCCTTTGCTGTATGCGTTGTCGTTGGGAAGTATCTTCATTCAATAGCTGCAAAATAGTGACTTCCTATCTCATATTCTTTCTCATGTTAGTTCATATTTCGGATTTCGACAAAAGAAACATTATAGTAACATGAAAATATGGCAGGCATTTACAGTGCTACTGCTTCAATGTGGTAAATCAAACTGTATGGGCAGTCTGCCTATGTTCACTATATTATTTACCTGTCATGTGCTAAACTATCTATAAAATCAATACATGATACAAGGGTTTTCAAAGAAAGCATAGTAATTCGCGGCATCAAACACAATTTCTACTTTTGATACCTGCATCAATATAATGTGTGTATCAGAGCATAAATGTCATATAGACATATGAACGGAGGGGCATTATGAATAAGAGAGACCAAATACCCGCATCAGCTTTTGGGCGTAATCCATTCAAAAAGATCATATCCCTTTTACTCGCAGTAACACTTGTATCAGGCGTTTGCCCGTCTTACGCAAATGCACAGGCAGCATCATCTCTTCCTGCCGCTTCAGCGCAGACGGTTCAGACCGCCGATGCTCCTGACTACTCGAAGGCAGAAAATTGGGCTTACTTCGCTATGACCGAACAGACGCTCGCCGCAAAAGATGATGCAGCGGCTTCCGGTCTTACCTCAGATCCAGATGTGATCGCAGTAAAACCTGCAGACTGCTTCATCGTCTGTCCTTCAGTCTATTCCGGAGACAGCAATCATCTTAATATGTCACTTGACGACAATGATTCCAAATATAGTTTTCTCGGAGCCCTCAATATGGAAGCAGGCATCTACATGAACACTTGCAGGATGTATTCTCCTTATTACAGGATGATGAGCCTTTCATGTTACGACCTGGATATGGCCGCTGAAGAGTCCGGTACCTCTCTCGGAACTACGCAGCACGCAGGTGGTGCAGCCGCTGCAGCAGAGCTTGCATATTCCGATGTTCGAAATGCTTTTAAATATTATCTGGCAAATGAAAATAATGGACGTCCTATCGTTCTTGCCGGATTTTCACAAGGCGCAGAGATGACTCTCCGTCTTCTTGAAGAATTCGGCGATAATCCGCGTCTTAAGGATAATCTTGTCTCAGCCTATGTGATCGGATGGCGTATCACGAAAGACGACCTTGCAAAGTATCCGTCACTTAAGATGGCGCAACGCGAAAGTGACACCGGTGTCATCGTTAGTTTCAACACCGAAGCACCGGGGACGCAAAGTTCAATCATAGTTCCCAAAGACACATATACATATGGAATAAACCCTCTCAACTGGAAAACCGGTAAGACACCCGCAGATAAAAGTGAAAACCTTGGCGCCTGCTTTACAAAATACAGCGGTGGAATCAAAAATGAGATTCCTCAGTATACCGGTGCATACCTCTCACCCGAACGTGGCACGCTTATCGTGACAGACGTAAACTCCGCTGATTATCCGCAGATATTGAAACTCTTCCCGGTCGGTATCTACCACCTGTATGATTATCAGTTTTTCTATAGAAATCTGCAGAAAAACGTTGCTGTGAGAACTGCCGAATATATTAGTGCAAAATAAGGAGATTTTCTTAAAATGGAATCAGATAGTTTAAGTCCAAATGTAAATGTAAACGATATCTTGAAGAATTTTTCTATAGATTCTATAGATGAAGCCGCGATCAATGAAGCACAGCAGAAAATGCTTGATTTCAACCGCCTTATGTCATATTACAAGTGTGCGATAATGGAGATAGAGACTAAATTCAAGGTGCTTAGTGAGGAATACTCTCTCCAATACGACAGAAATCCCATAAGTGGAATTCACACCCGTCTTAAATCTCTGCCGAGCATGCGGGAAAAGCTGAACAGAAAAGGGCTTCCGCTATCTCTCTCAGCAATAGAAGACAATCTGAATGATGTCGCAGGGATCCGCGTCATATGTTCATTCCCCGAAGACGTAAATACGCTGACTGATGCATTTCTCGCGCAGGACGATATAACTCTTATCCAGAAAAAAGATTACATCACTCATCCAAAGCCAAACGGGTACAGAAGTATGCACCTTATAGTCTCCGTTCCTATTTTCCTTGCAGAAGAAAAGCGCAGTATGACGGCTGAAGTTCAGATAAGAACGATAGCAATGGACTGCTGGGCCAGTTTGGAGCACCAGCTTCTATATAAAAAAGACCGCCATTTTACAAACGAAATGGCAGCCGATCTTAACGAATGTGCGCAGCTCAGTGCTGAGCTTGATGCCCGCATGGATTCACTTAGAAAAAGCACAAAATTCACAAACTAGGTTCCTTAATATAAAGTACATTCAAATTTATTTGAATATCTGCGCGATCTGCTGCCATACGGCAACATTGCTGTTATAGATAGATGTAACACTTCCCTGCGCTGCAGGTGGAAGCCCGCTTCCAAGTTCAAGTGTCATCGCCGGTTTTGCAAGATATGTCTGAACCCAGTCAGTGAAACCGCCACGAGTATACCCGCCATCATCTGCAATAGGCGTCACCTTCATATTGACAGGTCTGTATCCAGTGACAGCCTGCGTCACTGATGCCATAAGTGTTGAAAGACTGCTGACTGCATCTGTATTTCCCGGCTCATCATAATAGATCAGGTTTCCCATCTGGTGATAACTGATATAAGCAGAAAAATTCTTCGAAGCTGCAAGCGTTTCGAGTGCTTTTACCTCTGCTGCTGAATCAGGAACCAATCCCTTATATAACATATAATTTGGAGCACTATCAGGTATCGTTTCCCAGCGTACACCAAAATTGCGATTGAGATCTATTCCTATTCCATTTGCCTTCCACGACTGAAAATGCCCGATAAGACTTACGAACTGCTGAATCTGTGGATTCGTGACTGATGCCGCACCAAACTGGGCGATCGAGACACCGTCCGGATTTGCCATCGGGACTATATAGTAATTGACTGTATCCGGAAGAAGCGTCTTATTCGATGCATACGTCTCAGCCATCTTCATTACAACCTGCGTTCCAAGGTACTCTCTTGCATGAATCGTTGACTGCACCATTATGCTATGCGCAGCGTTCGGATTGCCCAGTATCATATATGGAATGTTACGTCCAAGCGAACTAGTCCCTATAGAACCAAGTTTTACATAATCCGGATATTTCTTTGAAAGCATTCCCATGTCGGCACACATCTGATCATAAGTATACATCGAACTCATCTGCACGGTCTGCGCCGGAACTGCTGCTGCCTGTGCTGCCGCTGCTGCCTGTGCTGCCGCCGCTGCCTGTGCTGCCGCCGCTGCCTGTGCTGCCGCCGCTACCTGTGCTGCCGTCGCTGCCTGTGCTGCCGCCGCTGCCTGTGTTGCCGCCGCCTGATCTACTGCTGTCTGATCAACCGCTAAAGCTGTGAATTTTGGTACTGCTGTCCCTCCGACAGCGATTATTACCCCTATTGCGATCAAGAAAGTTGACCGTCTAAATCTGCACTTCACCCTGTAATCCCCCTCTACAACATTATTTGTAATCTGCTGATATTCATTACCTGCTCATAATTTCATCAAGCTGCCATCTTACCTGTCCGATCTCCGTAAAAAGGATCGTTTTGATTCCGATCTTCTCGGCTGCATCAAGGTTTTTCTGCGTATCATCTATAAATACACAATTTTCCGGCACCAGATCATAACGCTCGATGAGAAGTCTGTAGATTGCCGGATCTGGCTTTATCACCTTATCTTTATATGAAAGGATACCGCCATCGGTAAATGATAGAAAACTCATCGCATCAGGATTATCATGTTCCGCAGTCTTTGAAAAATTAGAAAGAAAAAGAACTTTCATGCCTTTGTCTTTAAGCCCTTTGATCCAATCTATCGCGTAATCACGCTTATCTACCACACCTTTGAGATCCGTAAATGTACTGCGTATCTGATTTTCTATCGAAGGATCATTCTCTACAAACAGATTGATGATCTGTGCATCTGTCAAAACACCCTTATCATACTCCGACCAGTCATCGCTTCTGACTGTCGCATCCGCTATCTTCTCAAAATCCTCTTTCTGCGCTCCATGACTTTGCAAAAATTTCTCCCATGTAGATCCCGAAAAGCCCACCAGAACATTTCCTATATCAAATATCACTGTATCTATCAATTTCAGATTTCCTCCGTTATATGCTATGCTTCTTTCAGAATCTTGCGTGATTCTATAATCTCTTGCAATTTTAACATAAATAGAGAGGCATGTGAAATCCTGATTTCATGCCTCTGGATCTATTTGTGATTTCATGCCTCTGGATCTATTTGTGATTTCATGCCTCTGGATATATTTGATAATTCATTTGCTGTATCCTTACAAGATTATTTCATTTACCAGCATTTCATGTCTGCGTTCTTTTTCATCACCCATTTTCTGATATTATCTGCTGCAGCTTCGATGCGGCTTCCGTGAACTGCAAGCCCGTCCTGCACATCAGCCGTCTTACATATCTTCTTTATATCCTGAACGCTGCCGCCAAGACCGCTTCCTTCATGTGTACAGAAAGGTCTTATGATCTTTCCCGAGAAATCAAAATGCTCCAGGAACGTAAAGACAGCCATAGGCATCGTTCCCCAATAGTTCGGATATCCAAGGTAGATAATCTTATACTCATCAATGCTTTCCGGAAATGACCTAAGCTCAGGCCGCGTCTCAGCCTTCTGATCTTTTTTTGCCACATCGATACATTCGTTGTATGTTTTTGGGTATGACTCCTTCATCTCGATATGAAACATGTCCGCGTCAGTTATTTCCCTTATCATCTCTGCCACACGTTCTGTATTTCCGATCTTAAGTTTTTTGAGTTCTCCGCTCACATAATTTTCATTAGCCCGTGAGAAATAAGCTATCAGATCATCCATATCTTTCTCTCCTTTCCTGCCTCCATGATCAGGCTGTAGCTCCCGCACACCTGTAGTTCCGTTCTTAAGTATAATCATATCCGCATATCGCTATAAACTGAATCTCCGTTTTGTTGCCATTGTATAAACCTCACGTTAAAGCGTGCGTACAGGGTTTATTGCTACACTGCAAGCTAAGTGGGAGCGCAAGGTTTCCTGCTGCACTTCAAGCGAAGTGAATGCGCGTCGAAGCAGTATATTCTACGCAAAAAGACTGCCATAAGACAAAATGTCATATGACAGTCCAAAACATTTCATTTTCTTATTGATCAGCGTTTTATATATAATCTATGCTTCTTTTCTGACAGCTTCTGTCGTCAGCTTTTCAAGTGTCTCAACATAGAACTTTGCGATGCGGCTTTGTACAGTATTCTTGCGTGATATATAACCGATTCGCATACCATCTCCTGCCGCGTTGTCTTTTATATCCAACGGCAGCGCTATTATCTCTTCACCATTCAGATCCTTATCGATAACACCTGAACTTATCGTATATCCATTCGAACCGATAAGGAGATTAAAGAGCGTCGCACGATCGCTTACAGTTATCTTCTTTTTATGCTCAACCGTACTTAGCATCTCTTCTGAAAAATAAAATGAATTGTACTGTGATCCCTGCTCGAAGCAGAGATAAGGATAGTCTTCAAGATCCTTAAATGTCACCTTTTTTTTCGCCGAAAGCGGATTGCGGGTACTTATGAATATATGTGGTGCAACGGAAAATAGCTTAGTAAACTCAAGATCATTTTCCTCTAGTATCCTTGTTATGACCTTCTCGTTAAATGAATCGAGATAAAGTATCCCAACTTCGCTCCTCATATCAGACACGTCCTCTATTATCTCGCATGTCCTGATCTCACGAATCGACAGATCGTACTCATTTGCATCGAACTCTTTCAAAAGTTCCACAAAAGCGTTCACTGCAAATGAATAGTGCTGCGTGGACACTGAAAACCGCGGTTTCGCCGGCTTCGAGTCCATGTATCTCGCTTCCAGGAGCGATGACTGTTCAACCACCTGCCTCGCATACCCAAGAAACTCAGAACCCTCCGGCGTTATACGTATGCCCTTATTTGTCCGTGAAAAGATCGTTATCCCGGCTTCCTGTTCTATATCATGTATCGCATTCGTAAGACTGGGCTGCGAAATATAAAGTGCTTTCGCCGCTTCACTCATCGAAGAATTGTCTGCTGCCGTTATCACATATTTTAACTGCTGAAGTGTCATGTCTTCATCTCTCTTTGCTGTCTCTGATGATATTGTTAAGAATTCCGTTAGTTGTCACAAGGTGTGGATGGCAAAAGTATATATCACTTCAACTATATCAGACCTTCGTTGTATATGCCATCATTCCTTGACCGTCATCAAAAATCTTTACCCACCATCTTTATTGACTTATGGAGTTGCAAAATATCTCTCTAATATATTCCATCTCTCTCTTGCGATATGGTATCATAGTATTAACCTAAAAGTGGTCGTAGTGCTTATTATACTGTAGATTTCCTTACGCAGGCTCTGTGAATTGAATTTTGCAGCTCTGCTGATTACCTTTCGCAGGCTCAGTGAATTGAATTTTGCAGCTCTGCTGATTACCTTTCGCAGCTCTGCTGACTGCTTTGCACAAACAAATTTGCATCACACAGATGAGAATAACAAATCTGTGATGTATTTATTTGAATTCAGGTTTGGTTTACATAACATAAATGCATCATCAGACAATATTTGTCTATAATATGATGCAGTTTTCTCTTCTAAAGAGGGGGTTATGTAACGGTAAACACAAGCAATTGCATCACACCGTGACAAATTTATGATATATGATGTAGTTTTTGCCGGTGTTTTGCTCTGAGACCCCTCACCGAACTGAAAAAATACATCACTATGGTACATATAAAGTATGAGTGATGCATGAAAAAATAAGAGAGCAATTTTGACAAAGAAAAGTACATCACTACAGTTAATATGAGCTTTCAGTGATGTATAAAAAAATAAGAAAGGAATTTAGGCTATAAGAAATACATCACTACAAAATATACATGCTCTAAGTGATGCAAAAAAGAAGTAAGAAAATGAGAAAAAGTTCATCA
>JAGPKJ010000106.1 GCA_018053995.1 Lachnospiraceae bacterium
AATAGTGCATGATGCACATAGACTGATAAGAAAGGCAGTGATAAGATTACTGCACCTGTCAAATAAAAAGTGAATTGAATGATCAGATCGTGAACCTGCTCTGCACATAGCATTATGTGAGGAGCGGTTTTTTGTGTCTTTTGACTTAAGCTTAAAACGAAAGAAGATCATCACTAAAATTTGAGAGGAGAAATATCTGATGAAGATAGTACATACAATGCGGATCGCAGTGATCGCAGCAGTTTCATTATTTATGGCAGCAAACGTTCCGATGGGGGCTTCGGCACGGGATGCCGGAACGCAGGGCAGTGGAAGTATTCTTGCGCAGACGGAACTTAAGCATGTGCATAGGGGAAACAGTGATAAACAGGGAGAATGCTTTAATGTTCCAGTAATGCACGAACATCACGGTAATGAGACAGAAGGCGGTGAATGTTATTCGCCAGTCTATCATGTACATTCGGCTGAATGCAATCCTACATACAGAACAGAGCACTTTACATGCAGGGGATGGCGTAACATGGGAAATAAACTCCCGATATATTGTAAGTATCACGGAGATCAGGAGTCTTGGCAATATGAGATCACCTGGCAATGCAATGAGACAGGCGAGATTGTAAAAACACAACAATGGACAGGGTGTGCACCATGTCACAACTGCGATCCAGATTCGACGCCTTGGGAAAGAACAGCAGGACCATTTTATAACTGCGGCAAAGATGAAAGTACGATCGATAGTTATAGTCTTGCCTGCAGCAAGACACCGGGAGAGACGGTTGATTCTTATGATCCGGGATGTGGATTAGAAGAGGGCATTTCATATGGCAGCATCAGTATAATAAATAATACAGGATGGACTCAAGGAAATGTATCCGTTTCGGCAGTAGTGGAAAGTTCAGAAAGTAAGATGTCAGATGCAGTTTCACAGGACTGTGTTTTCAGCAAGGAAGACGGAACTGTGATAAGCGGCAGCGGACGGAACGCGGAGATAAGCGAAAACGGGTCATATAAAGCGGTCATCGCATCTGATCCGGGATATACCGAAAATGGGGAATATACATTAAACTTCACCGTTACAAATATTGACCGTACTGCGCCACTGATCGACAGTGTAACAAAAGATGAGAGCAAGTACTGTCAAGGCAATCTGGTCACAATAACTGCTTCAGACAAGCAGCCTGATGGGACAGCCGGGAGTGGAAGCAGTATCATGAAATATTCATTTGACGGAGGAAATACATATGGAGACAGCTCTTCTGTAAAGATAAAAGAAAATGGCACATATCATCTATGCGTAAAGGATGAGTGTGGAAATGTGTCAGACTGTAAAATGATCGGAATCAGTAATATAGATCACGATGGTCCGGAGTACACAATAGAAAAGCCGGATACGTGGCACGAGGGAGATGGCAGTATCACGATAAAGATAGCTGCATCCGATAACGGTGCGGGACTTTCTGATAAGCCATATTCATTTGACGGTGGGAAGACATGGACAGATAATCCGGAGATCGTGGTAGATACGCCTGAGAGTGTTGATATCAAAGTGCGTGATGCGGTAGGAAATGAGACCGGGGAAATGCTTGATATCGGTTATTCGAAAATAAAAGATGATGGTAACGGCAGCGGGAATGGTTCTGGCGGCGGCGCAACCGGCGGATCATCGGACAGTACTGTAGATGATAAGATGTTGGATGATCTGGCTGCAAAAAAAGATAAAGAAAAAAAGAAAAAAGAAGATATCGTGTCTGCAGCAGTAAGTGGTAGTGGTACGAATAGTGGAACCAGTGAAGGGGTAGATGATTCGGATAATGAAGATGCATCAAAGAAAAAGAAAGGACAATCCAGTGACGATAATACTGCGTGGGCAGACATGCCGGTGTCCGAAACGGAGATGGAGACAGAAGTTGTAATAGTTCCCGCTAACAGCAATAAGCCAATGTCTGCAGCTAAAGCAAAGCCATGGAATATAAGCAAGGCTCCTGCAGCAGCAGCCGTGCCGTTCTTCTCACGAAGTGAGGTAAAAGCGGCAGCTGCGTCAACAGGAGTGGTGATGGCGATAGTGCTATTTATCTTCGCAGGGTGGGTAATGTACCGAGGAGTCAGAATATATAATTATGATAACAAGAAGTACAGGTATATGGGACTTGCACTTATCAGCAGTGGTATGCATGGCTTTGAGATCACGGTCGAGAATCATATAAGAGAAGAAGCTTATACGGAACGGTACATGTTTAAACCATTCAAGCCTTTTCTTAAGCGGCACAAGAATGACAATCTTGTCGTGAAAATGGGAGATTCCCGTTTTACACGTGTACTTGCAAAGTGTATCAATCTTGAACTTAGGGAATTGTGACCTTATCAAACCGAATTGAGCTGATCAAACCAAGCTTTTATTTATATGCGTAATAAGGTAAAATGGGCTTTGGAGGGGAAAGCCATGACTACTTTTTCATTATGCATGATAGTGAGGAATGAAGAGAAGAACCTTAAGAGATGTCTTGATGGAATCGCGGATCTGATGGACGAGATCGTAATCGTGGATACCGGTTCTGATGATGGAACCAAGGATATCGCGGCGAAATACACTGACAAGATATTTGATTTCAAATGGACAGGAGATTTCTCTGAGGCAAGGAATTTTTCATTTTCCAAAGCAACACAGGAATATATATACTGCGCAGATGCTGACGAGATCGTGGACAGCGAAAATCATGATAAGCTGCGGGAACTTAAAGACAACATCCTGCCGGAGATCGAGATAGTCCAGATGTATTATGATAATCAGCTGGAAAACGGGACAGTATATAACTATGATCGTGAACTGCGGCCTAAACTTTTTAAGAGAGTACGGACGTATACATGGATCGAGCCGATCCATGAGACAGTCAGAACTGATCCTGTCGTGTATGACAGTGACATTTCGATAATACACAAGCCGGCAGAAAAGCATGAGCGCAGAGATCTGGGATTATTTGCAGATATGTGCAGGGCGGGGATAAAACTATCTTTCCGCCTAGCACATATATATGCACAGGAACTGTATCTGTCAGGAACAGATTGTGACTTTGCGGATGCAGCACCGTATTTTATGGATATTTTTCAGAATAATGATGATGCAGGAGCCCAGATAGAAGCAGCGTGTGTTACGGCGCATGCGGCACGCGTAAGAGGTGACAATGAACTTTTCTATCAGTATGGAATGAAAGCAGTAATGCTTGGCGGGTGCTCAGAGATATGCTGTGAATTTGGCTTTCATTACACTGAAATAAAAGATTTTGCAGAAGCGCGTGTATGGTTCTATAATGGAGCCTATGAAACTTTACCGGTACTTGATATTCATACGGGAAGCGACATACCGCTCAATGAACTTGTCAAATGCAGTCAGATCCTTGGAGATAACGAGGCAGCTCTGAGGTATCGTAAAGAAGCTGAGAAAGCAGCGAGAGAACAAAGAGCTATAAAATGATCGGGGAAAACATCAGCATAATATCAGAAATGAGGAAGACATGAGCTGGGAAGACAACATAAGGAAAGTTGTACCATATGTACCGGGCGAACAGCCAAAATGCGGAAATGTTATAAAACTCAACACAAATGAGTGTCCTTATCCGCCGTCACCGGAAGTCAGGAAATGCCTTGCAGGTATGAATTATGAATCTTTCAGACTTTATCCGGATACAGAAGCTACAGAACTACGGGATGCTCTATCGGAATATTATAAGGTTCCAAAGGATCAGATATTTGTCGGAGTAGGTTCAGATGATGTGCTTTCTATGTCATTTCTGACATTCTTTAATGGGAAAAAGCCGATTCTATTTCCGGACATAACGTATTCATTCTATGATGTGTGGGCATCGCTTTACAGGATACCGTACACGATGATACCGCTTGGAAGTGATTTCAGGATAAATAAGAACGACTATGATATTCCGTGCGGCGGCGTCGTTATTCCTAATCCGAATGCACCGACAGGGGAACTTGAGCCGGTCTCATTTTTCGAAGATATAGTGAGATCACATCCGGATGAAGTTGTTATAGTTGATGAAGCGTATATCGATTTTGGCGGAGAGAGCGCTCTGCCGCTAATAGAGAAATATGACAACCTGCTTGTTGTACAGACTTTTTCGAAGTCGCGCGCGATGGCGGGAATGAGGATAGGTTATGCTTTCGGAAGCAGAAAACTTATCAGATGTCTTGAAGATGTCAAGTTTTCATTTAACTCATATACGATGAACATGCCTTCAATACTGACAGGCGCGGCTGCGGTAAAGGATGATAGTTATTTCAGGGAGACTTGTGCGAAGATAGTGAAGACGCGCGCATATGCGAAGAAACGGCTTGAGGGACTTGAATTCACGTGCACGGACAGCAGAGCCAATTTCCTGTTTGTCACACATAAGAGTGTTCCGGCGAAGAAGATATTCGAGGAACTGAAGAAGAAAAATATATTCGTGAGGTATTTTGACAAGCCGAGAATAAACAATTATCTCAGGATAACGGTTGGGACAGATGAACAGACGGACAGGCTGCTAGAGGCACTGCAGACGATACTAGGATGATGCAGATCTTTAGTGACTGCTGTTTTTACAATAAAATGATGAGGTGAAATTATATGTTTAAGAAGTATTTATATGTGTTCCTGATATCTATGGTGCCACTGATCGAACTTAGAGGCGCGATTCCATATGCACAGGCTTTCGGTCTTCCAATGCTTCAGTCGTACATAATCGCTGTTATCGGCAATATGATACCGGTACCGTTTATCTACCTGTTTGCAAGAAAGATACTTGTCTGGGGATCGGACAAGAAGGTTATCGGGAAGTTCTTTAAATGGTGTCTTGAGAAAGGCGAGAAGGGTGGAGAGAAGCTTCAAAAGGGTGGAAAAGGTCTTTATTTCGCGCTTATGATCTTTGTCGGTATCCCTCTTCCTGGAACGGGTGCGTGGACGGGAACACTTGCAGCCAGCATTCTTGATATGGATTTTAAGAAGAGCACGGCCGCAGTCATGCTTGGAGTATGTCTGGCCGGCGTGATCATGGGAATTCTGAGCATGGGAATATTTGGTGCGATAGGAACGATACACTAAAGACAGATGATATGATGTGGGAAATTAGGAGAAATGCGGATAATGAGTGATTATCTAGTACGTGCGAGGGCAATGAACGACCAGATAAGGGCGTTCGCGTGTTCGTCGCGTGATATTGTTGAATATGCGAGAGCAGCGAATAATATGAGCCCAACGGTCACGGCGGCACTTGGCAGGCTTATGACCGGTGGAATCATGATGGGCGCGATGCTCAAGGGTGATAAGGACGTCATAACTCTGCAGATAAAAGGTGACGGACCGGTTCACGGACTGACTGTAACGGCAGACGCGCACGGTCATGTTAAAGGATATGCGGATGTTCCACAGGCAGAAGTTACGCCAAGACCGGATCATAAGCTTAATGTCGGAGGCGTTGTCGGACAGGGGTTTCTTACTGTCATCAGAGACATGGGTATGAAAGATCCGTATTCTTCGCGTGTCGCACTACAGACCGGGGAAATAGGAGACGACCTGACATATTATTTTGCATCGTCTGAACAGGTACCTTCAAGCGTAGGACTTGGAGTACTTATGAATCATGATAATACAGTCGCGCAGGCTGGCGGGTTCATAATCCAGCTTATGCCTTTTGCAGAAGAAGATACGATATCGATACTTGAGACTAATCTTGGAAAGATAAGATCTGTGACAGATCTTCTGAGAAACGGGCTCTCACCGGAAGATATCCTCCGAGAGATCACACAGGGAATGGATCTCACGATAGAAGACAAGAGCGATATATCATTTGAATGCGATTGCAGCAGGGAACGTGTCGAAAAGGCACTTATCCTTATCGGACACAAAGAGATACGCAGCATGATCGACGAAGATAAGGGTGCGGAACTTAATTGCAAATTCTGCAATAAGAGCTATAAGTTCACATCAGATGAACTTGAGAAGATTGATGAAGAGATATTGAAGAATGAGAGTAAGGGCAAAAAGCAAGACTGATGTATACAGGCAGCGCGGAGGCATATATGAAGCAGGGCTTTGTGAAAGTGGCGGCAATGTCACCAAAGATAAAGGTGGCAGATCCAGAATTTAATGCAGGGCAGATAATGGAAGGCATGAAGGAAGCAAGAGATAACGGTGCGAAGATCATCGTATTTCCTGAGCTTTGCCTTACTGGCTATACATGCAATGATCTGTTCCAGCAGGACATGCTTCTTGAAAGTACGCTGGTGCAGCTGTCCGTCATAAAGAAAGCCACAGAGGGAACGGACTTCCTTTTATTTGTTGGAATGCCTTTCGAATGGAATCAGAAGCTGTACAACGTGGCTGCGGTCATTCATGATGGTCACGTGATTGGACTGGTTCCGAAGACATTTCTTCCAAATTATGCGGAATTTTACGAGGCAAGATATTTTACCCGCGGGATGAAGAAGCCGATAGTTGTAAAAGTCTGCGGTGAGGACGTTCCGATGGGGACAGATATCATTTTTAAGGCTGATGAAATGAAAGACCTGACAGTAGCTTGCGAACTATGCGAGGACGCATGGGTACCTGATACTCCGTCAACAAGGCATGCGGTTGCAGGAGCGACTATCATTGTCAATCTTTCTGCATCAAATGAGACTGTCGCAAAATCAGAATACAGGCGGGATCTTGTCTCAATGACGAGCGCAAGACTCGTTTCAGGTTATATATATGCAAGCGCCGGAGAAGGCGAATCAACTCAGGATATCGTATTTGGCGGACATGGGATCATTGCAGAGAACGGAAGCGTACTTGCTGAAGCGGAGCGATTTGAGAGTAAAAACATATACACAGAGATAGATGTACAGCGTATCGCGCATGAAAGACGCAGGATGACGACGTATGACGCACCGGATGAGGATGATGCGAAATATGCATGTGCAGAGAGATATGCA
>JAGPKJ010000107.1:0-4767 GCA_018053995.1 Lachnospiraceae bacterium
GAGTTTATGAGGTGCGCGACAGTGGCGGACAGATTTATACAGCACGGCTGCAACGTTCTGTTCATAAGCGCGGATGATGGAATCCTTCCTCTTGCAAATAAGAGAGGGTTCGATGTCAAAGTTCTCGGAACAGACTGGAAAGATGCAGAAGGTGAGACAGATAAACTCATAGAGTGTCTAAAGAGTGAGGGTATCACACATCTTCTTATCGATTCATATTCTGAAACCGAAAGATCGCTTGGTGATCTTAGAAAAGCAGGAATCAGAACGGCATATTTTGATGATCTTGACGCAGAAAAATACCCGGTTGATACACTTATAAATTACAGTTCATTTCCTGATGAAAAGTATTACAGAAAGAAATACGCAGGAACTGGCACGAGACTTCTGTTAGGTCCCGGATATGTTCCGCTTCGTCCTGAATTTACAGACATTGATGAACATGAGCAGTGGGGTACAGAGAACGGACGCGGAAGATCACATGATGAGCCGGTACTGTTTCTGACTTCCGGAGGCAGCGATCCGTTAGGAATCGTTACGAAGGTTCTGGGTGTTCTGTTCGCAGATCCGGCATGGGAGAAAGCTACAGTCCATATTCTTGCAGGCCGCTTCTATGAGCTCCCTGAGCAAATAAAAAATGACAAGCGTGTCATTGTCCACAAGGGTATCCCGAATGTTTCTGAAGTCATGAAGATGTGCGATGTTGCAGTTACTACTGCAGGAACTACGATGTATGAACTCGGAGCCTGCGGAGTTCCGATGGTATCATATATATTTGCAGATAATATGCGTGCGGATGCCGAATATTTCAATAAGGAAGATCTAATTCCGTATGCAGGTGACTTCCGCGAAAACCCGGACGAATGTGCGCACAATGTGGCAGAGCTTTTGGATCACCTGCTTACGGAAGGTGAAGATGAGCTTGGCGCAAGGGTCGTAGGACTTACTACGATGTTCGACGGACATGGCGCAGACCGCATCGCGGACGCACTTCTGGAGTGCCGCGAATAATGTCTGCAGTAAAGAAGGCTTAGCAAGGCAGATACAGATAACGAAGTAAAATCAGCATGATTATGGCTGCGGAGGAAATGTAAGCAGAATGCACGATCGAATCTATATATGTCATACATTTTATCATGTGTATGTTGCATGCCTTAAAGAATTTCATATACGCCATAAAGTGGGAATGAAAGCGCAGATTTCAGATAACTGCAGCGGTGCCTCACTCGTGCTCTCTACTATGTCTAATAACTTTGGCACACTAAAAGAGCGTGTGGTGAGCTGCGGAATATTCGATGAAGTTTTCGAGTACGATGAAAAGCTTCCCACTTATTTTCCGGAACTTGCGGTTCTTCACACCGATACTGGCAGCCTTTTTCATAACATGGTAAATAGGATAAAATACTGCAGGCGCCTCGGACAGCTTGAGGAGAAGTACGTACCGGTAGATTTCAAGGAATATAAAGATATCTATGTTTTCTGCGATTCCGATCCGATCGGTTATTATCTTAATTACAGGAAAATAAAATATCATGCGGTTGAGGATGGCCTTGACTGCCTGAAATATTATGATACTGCAAGATATGATAACAGTGGGCATTTTAAGCTGAAGGCATGGATGGCGGCACGAGGTCTTATTTTCATACAGAATGGGTATGGCAGATATTGCATTGATATGGAAGTTAATGATATCGCAGCTCTTGAATATCCGTGTAAAAAGTATGTAGAACAGCCGCGGGAAGCACTTGTATCGGAACTTACGCAGGATGATAAAGACATGATGCTCAAGCTTTTTATCGAGGACATCGAAGAACTTAGAAAAACGCTTGCGGATAATAGCGATAAACCGCGTATTCTTGTACTCTCAGAACCTCTCTGTGACCTTAAGACGCGCGAAAAGATATTCCGTGATATAATAGCAAAATACGGAAATGTGAACGGGCAGCAGGCGGTAGTAATGATAAAGCAGCATCCGCGCGACCTTTTGGACTACGAACCTGTATTTCCAGATGCGGTGATATTACCAGGCACTTTCCCGATGGAGATGCTTAATTTCATAGAGGGTCTTCATTTTAACAGAGTTGTCTCAGTATATACTGTTGTGGATTCAATCAGATTTGTCGATGAGAAGATATATCTCGGAGATGATTTCATGGATAAGTATGAAGCGCCCGAGATACATAGACAGAACGAACAGATAAAGGATTGATATAGCAATATAAGAACTGACAGGGAAAAAGAACTGATAGAGAAAAAGAACTGACAGGGAAAAAGAAATGATAGAGAAAAAGAACTGACAGGGAAAAAGAACTGATAGAGAAAAAGAACTGACAGTGAAAAAGAACTGGCAGAGATGAATAACTGATAGAGAAAGAGAACTGGCAGAGATGAAGAACTTATAGTGATAATGAACTTATGAGGATATAGTAACAGATAAGGATAGAGTAAAAGAATGAAGATACTTAGGAAGCTTAACGTTCTACTTGATAAGAAACAGAAAACGCAAATGGCAGGTCTTGTGGTGCTCATGCTTGTGGGCGGTGTGCTCGAGAGCTTTGGTATTACGATGATCGTGCCTATCATGCAGATAGTTCTGGATCCGGAGAAGACCAAGAGCAACGGTGCATTATCACTTATCTATAAGGGACTTAATATGCAGAGCACAGCGCAGTTTGCCTGTTTTATGATGCTGATGATGATACTTGTATTTGTCATCAAGAATATCTTCCTGTTCTGGATGAACAAGGCGGAGCTCAAGTTCGTATACACGAATCAGTTTGCAACTTCCCGCCGTATGATGATCAATTTTATGCAGCGTCCTTATGAGTATTATCTTAATGCAGAGACTTCGGTAATTCAGCGTAATATCACTTCTGATGTAAATAACATGTATGGTCTTATCATGTCGCTCCTTCAGCTTACAAGCGAGATAATCGTATTTGCCTGTCTTGTATCGATACTTCTGTATGAAGATGCAAAGATGACGGCACTTATCGCAGGTCTGCTTATACTTACTTTATTTGTCATAAAAAAAGTAATCAAACCGGTAATGAAGCGTGCCGGACAGGACAATCAGGATTTCTATGCCGGTCTGTATAAGTGGATAGATCAATCTGTACTTGGGATAAAGGAGATAAAGATCTCAGATACTGAAGATTATTTTATCAATGAATATGCGAAATGCGGAGCAGGGTATGTGAATGCGGTACAGAAGTATAACCTCTATAACGCAACGCCGCGGCTCCTTATAGAGACAGTCTGCGTTGCAGGGCTTATCGGATATATGATGATAATAATGATGCAGGGAGCAGGTGTATCACAGCTCATTCCGCAGCTTACAGTATTTGCACTGGCTGCGATGAGGCTTCTTCCGAGTGCGAACCGTATCAACAATTATCAGACATCGATCGCTTATTTTGAGCCGTTCTTCATGGGTGTAAGCGACAATCTGCAGCATGATATTCATGATGACAGGATTTCATATGATCCTGCGACTTACAAGAAGACATCGCAGGTCGAGAAACTTCCGGTTCATAAGGAAATAAAATTGGAAGACATCGTCTACAAATATCCTAATAGTGATGAGCTCATATTTGATCATGCTGATATGACGATACCTGTCGGGCAGTCGGTCGGAATCGTTGGAACGACAGGCGCGGGCAAGACTACGATCGTTGATATCATGCTCGGACTGCTCCGCATTGATGAAGGAAAGATTCTTGCTGATGGCGTTGACGTTGCGACAGATTACCGCGGATGGCTTAAGAATATCGGATATATTCCGCAGTCAATTTTCATGATAGATACAACTATAAGAAAGAATGTCGCATTTGGAATACCGGATGAGGAGATAGATGATGAAAAGGTATGGCGTGCGCTTGGGGAAGCTCAGCTTGATGATTATGTCAAGAAGCTTCCACAGGGACTAGATACTAGGATAGGCGAGCGTGGCATTCGCCTTTCAGGCGGACAGCGTCAACGTATCGGAATCGCACGCGCACTCTTTGAAGACCCGGAAGTGCTCGTACTAGACGAGGCAACATCAGCTCTTGATAATGATACTGAAGCCGCAGTCATGGAATCCATCAACAGGCTTCATACGCGCAAGACGCTCATCATAATCGCTCACCGCCTTGAGACGATAGAAAAGTGCGACATGGTCTACAGAGTCGATGGCGGGAAGATATCAAGGGACAGATAGTATTTACAGATCGAAATCGCGTATTTGAGATGGTCATATCAAACCAACTTGTGTATTTGAGATGACCATGGCAAAGCTAGCTTGCATATTTGAGACGATTGTGGCAGGGTCAGCTTGTTTTATCTAGTAAAGCAGGCTAAAATCGCCGGGATTACCTACAATTGTTTGATAAAGGTATCGGTGTAGGTAAAATATGACTCCCGGACTTTGACTATTACCAACAGACAGTATAAACACATGTGTTATGTGGGTAATGTAAAAGTATTTTAAATAGATTAGAGAGCAAAGATTCAACGATTTATATATTATTTTACCGACAATCGACTTCAAATTAATAGTTTGTAGGTAACAAGTGTTTTCCGGAAAGAGACAGAATGGAATATTTACCTACAAGAAGTATCATAAGTATGATTTGATGGTAAACCTCATGTTTTCCACATTTACATTATAAAATATTAAGGTATAGAAACGGAGAAGAGTGTTATGGCAGAAGATACCAAGAAAGAAAATGCAGTCCTGAATTCGGAAGATAAAGCAAGCAGTGCGGCGGCATATGCAGCACCATC
>JAGPKJ010000107.1:4867-6924 GCA_018053995.1 Lachnospiraceae bacterium
TTTACATTATAAAATATTAAGGTATAGAAACGGAGAAGAGTGTTATGGCAGAAGATACCAAGAAAGAAAATGCAGTCCTGAATTCGGAAGATAAAGCAAGCAGTGCGGCGGCATATGCAGCACCATCGAACGAGACATCAAATGAGGCATCAGCTGATGCACCACAGAAGATAGGCCTCTTTCAGCAGATAATAAGGTTTGGGCTAGTCGGGATCATCTGTTTCCTGATTGACTTTGGTCTTACGATGGTTCTCAAGATGTGCGGCGTCTATTACATGATCGCGGCATTTTTCGGATTTGTCGTATCAGTAATCGTAAATTATATTCTGAGTTTCAAACTTGTATTTACGAGAAAAGAAAATATGAGCAGAAAGACTGAATTCATTGCATTCGTGATACTCAGCGCGATCGGATGTGTTATAAATGAGATAGTCATCTGGCTCTGTGTAGATTGTGTTTATAGTAATACGGCATCACTTATGGCAATGTATAACGATAACTGGGCAGTCGCGATCGGCAAGGTCGTTGCGACAGCAGTAGTCATGTTCTACAACTTCATTACAAGAAAGAAATTCCTGTCAGCAGACTGAACTAAAGCAGGGGACAATTCCTGTCGGCAGACTGAACCAAAGCAGGGAAAAATTCCTGTCAGCAGACTGAACCAAAGCAGGGGAAAATTTCTGTCAGCGGACTGAACCAAAGCAGGGGAAAATTCCTGTCAGCAGACTGAACTAAGCAGAGTATATGCTATATAGAAGCTTGTACAACATAGATGCAACTCAGAGAGAACAGATTACAGAATGAGTGAAAGAGTAGTCATGAAAAAGCGTGCGGCAAATTTTGAACTTCTAAGAATCATCGCGATGATGATGATCATAACGCTTCATTTCCTTGATAAGGGCGGGATACTTGTACCACTTGCCGAGGACATGAGTGCGGTAAATATCACGGCGTGGATGTTCGAGTCATTTGCGATATGCGCAGTCAACTGCTACGTTCTCATTAGCGGCTATTTTCTTGTTGAAGCCGGTTACCATAAGGGAAGGCTGACAGAATTGATCTGCGAGATCCTGTTCTATTCGCTGCTTATCCCGCTTGTAATGATCGTGATAGGTGCGCTTAATCCTGCGGACATTGACCATTACGATATTCTCGGATGGATTCTTCCTATAGGCACTGAGGAATACTGGTTCATGACGGCATATGTTTTTATGTATATTCTTGCGCCAATCCTTGCGGCAGGAGTTCATAAGATGGAGCGCGCACAGCTAAGAACACTCATCATCGTATTTCTGATCTTTGAATCCTTTGAAAAAACGATCATACCGGCGCAGCTTGCAACGGATCATGCTGGGTATGATTTTGGCTGGTTTATCTGCCTGTTTCTCATTGCAGCGTATATCCGCCTCTATGGTTTTCATTTTCTGGAAAATAAAAGGAATGCGGCGCTTGTCTATATTTTAAGTTCGGCAGGCATTCTGGCGATCAGCCTTGCGGCATCACTGCTTGCATCGAAAGGCATAAGCTGCATGGGTGTTTATTGCAATATGCCATACAATTATAATTATCTGCTATGCCTTACAGCATCGCTGGGGCTATTCTATCTGTTCAAGAACACATCGATAAAAGAAGGAACGTGGGCAGACATAATCCGCGGGCTTGCTCCGTATACGCTTGGTGTATATCTGCTTCATGAACATCCACTTATCCATACACAGTGGCCGGCATGGCTCCGTGTCTTCATCTTCAAAGGCAAATGGACATTTATTCCGTATATGGTTTTATGCGTGTTTACAGTTTATGCACTTGGTACGATCGTCGATTTTATACGAAACGTGATATTCCGTGGTGTGAAACAACTTGTGACAGACATGCACAGAAAACTTACAGCAGGAAGCACACAGTAGAGAACACGGTAAAAAACATAGTAGAGATGAAGTTGCGTTAGTGTGACAGAAAAGTCGGGAAGTATTTTCATGAGAAAGTGCAATGAGTTTTATAAAAAGAATAGTCGGGTTATTGAAAATATTCTTTTCCCGCTGATTTTATTTTTATGG
>JAGPKJ010000108.1 GCA_018053995.1 Lachnospiraceae bacterium
CACTGCGCGCCACGAATCTTATTTTCCGATATATAAGGAAAGCTTATGCTGACGGAAATGATATGCAGGCGAGAAAGCAGATGATCTATGCGTCGTACCTTGCGGGCTGTGCGTTCACGAAGTCTTATGTTGGGTACGTCCACGCGGTTGCGCATTCGCTTGGCGGGAAATACAATATAGCTCATGGTCTTGCAAATGCTGTTTTGCTGCCTTACGTGCTTGAGGCGTATGGGGAGTCTGCGTATAAGAAGCTTCATGAGCTTGCGGATGAGGCGTGCATCAGTGATATCGGGGATAATGATGAGAGCGGCGCAAAGAAATTTATCGCAGCGGTCAGGCTCTTACAACTTGATCTTGGAATAGGTGATAAGCTTGACGGAATCCGCGAAGAGGATATCGACGAGCTGGCGGCTTATGCTGACAAGGAAGGAAATCCGCTCTATCCTGTACCAAAGCTGATGGACAAGACTGAGCTTGCGCAGTTCTACAGGGATGTCATGAAATGATGAACAGATGATCATGCGAGAATGGAGCGCAGTGAACTAGCATTAAAATATGCAGGAAATGAATGATGTGTGCTGACATGCAATATGCAGGGCATGCTTGCTGTATGCAGGTTTTATTATGCATGAGTTTTGATAATTTGGAGGAAATCAATGGATAAGATAGAGATTGAGAAGATTATCGCCTGTCAGCGGAAGTATTTTGCGACCGGCGCGACTCTTCCGGTAAATAAGAGACTTGATGCGCTGCGTCGTCTGCAGGCTGCTATGAAGAAGTATTCAGACAGGCTGGATGAAGCGCTGCGTGCGGATCTTGGCAAAAGCGAGTTTGAGAGTTTTATGTGTGAATGCGGACTTTCGGAAAATGAGCTTGTTTACATGATAAGGCATACGCGTGGGTTTGCAAGGGATCGTCATGTGTCGACACCACTCACTAATTTTCCGGCAAAGAGCTTTATGAGGCCGTCGCCTTACGGAACGGTGCTTATTATGAGTCCGTGGAATTATCCGGTGCTGCTTACACTCGATCCACTCATTGATGCGCTTGCAGCGGGAAATACTGCAGTTGTGAAGCCGAGTGCCTATTCACCGGCGACCAGCGCGGTGCTGGGAGAAATGCTTTCGGATGCGTTTAAACCGGAGGAGGTTGCAGTGATAACCGGGGGACGTGCGGAGAATAGCGCGCTGCTTGAATGCGATCTCGATTACATCTTCTTTACCGGAAGTCCGGTAGTTGGACATGAAGTCATGCGCAGGGCAGCGGAGAACCTGACTCCGGTGACACTTGAACTTGGCGGCAAGAGTCCGTGCATCGTTGATGAGACAGCGGATGTGAAGCTTGCGGCGCGTCGCATCGTTTTCGGGAAATACCTGAACTGTGGACAGACATGTGTCGCTCCGGATCACGTATATTGCCATAAGACGGTTCTCGAGTCTTTTATTTCCGCGGTAAAAGAAGAAATCGTGCGGCAGTATGGGTCTACGCCTCTTTCGAATGAGCTTTATGGGAAAATGGTAAATAAGAAGCATTTTGATCGTGTGTGCAGCCTGATCGATGAGGACAAGGTCGTATTTGGCGGCGCGTCAGACGCGTCATCGTTTAAGATCGAGCCGACTGTCATGGCGGGCGTGACGCAGGATGACCGGGTCATGCAGGAGGAAATCTTCGGACCGTTGATGCCGATCATCTCATTTGATGATACTGACGAAGTGATCTCTGAGATAAATAAGAGACCTCATCCGCTTGCACTTTATATTTTTGCGCGCGACAAGTCAGTGCAGCAGAAATTTCTGTCACTGGTTTCATTTGGCGGTGGCTGCATAAACGACACGATCATGCATCTGTCGGTATCTAACATGGGATTCGGTGGCGTCGGCGGGAGCGGCATGGGCGCGTACCATGGACGTATCGGATTTGACACTTTTTCGCATGTGAAGAGCATTGTCGACAGGAAGGCGTTTCCCGATGTGCCAATAAGATACCAGCCGTACAGCGCCATGAAGGAGAAGGGATTGCGGTTCTTCTTCGAGAAATAGGATAGCGAGTTCGCTAATTCAAAAAATGTTTGACATGCACACTTTCTTGTGGTATTGTACTTGAGTACGTTAAAAGACGTGCACAGCAAGCAGAGTATCCACTCTCACCCGACAGCAGGCAGGCTCGTCGGAGTTCATAATCTTGAAACTGCTGAAGTTATACATCAAAGATGAATGATTTAGCCGGGTGATTCAAACGAGTGATTCGGGTAGATGATTCGATAGATGGTGAGGCAGCACGAGGATAATTATGATAGGTGGGTCGCTTTGCGATTCATCTATTTTTTGTGGTTATACTGCCGTTACCACGTTGGCATGGGAGGATACAGCCATTAGCGATTTATTTATTAATGAGAAGATCAGAGACAGAGAAGTCAGGGTTATCGGTGAAGATGGAGCACAGCTCGGAGTTATGCAGACAGCTGATGCGATGAAGCTTGCACAGGAAGCAGAACTTGACCTTGTAAAGATCGTGCCGGGAGCAAAGCCGCCGGTATGTAAGATCGTTGATTACGGGAAATATAAGTATGAACAGATCCGTAAGGACAAGGAAGCCCGTAAGAAACAGAAGATCGTTGAGATCAAGGAGATAAGATTATCTCCCAATATTGATACGAATGATCTTAACACGAAGACTTCAGCCGCGCGTAAATTCCTTGAAAAGGGAAATAAAGTAAAGGTGACTCTGAGATTCAGGGGACGTGAAATGGCACACATGTCATCAAGCAGACATATTCTCGATGATTTCGCAGTAGCACTTGCGGATATATCGATCGTTGAGAAACCACCGAAGATCGAAGGCAGAAGTATGTCGATGTTCTTAGGTGAGAAACGGTAATACCGGTTACACGATAAATAAAACAGGAGGATTTGGATTATGCCGAAAATTAAGACATGCAAAGCAGCCGCTAAGAGATTTAAGGCTACAGGAACTGGAAAACTGATGAGGAATAAGGCTTATGGGCGTCATCGTCTTATTTCCAAGAAGACTAAGAATAAGAGAAACCTCAGAATGCCCGCAGTTACGGATGCAACAAATGTAAGCAACATGAAGAAGATTCTGCCTTATATCTGATTCTAGGCGGATTTGATATCGTCCGGAATTGACCGGCAATTTGAAGGAGGAAATAAGAGATGGCAAGAGTTAAGGGCGCACTGAACGCCAAGAAGAAGCACAATAGAGTATTAAAGCTGGCTAAAGGATACAGAGGAGCCAGATCAAAACAGTATAGAATCGCAAAGCAGTCAGTTACACGTGCACTTAATACTGCATTTGCAGGAAGAAAGCAGAAGAAGCGTCAGTTCAGATCACTTTGGATCGTACGTATCAACGCTGCTTCAAGAATCAATGGACTTTCATACAGCAAGCTTATGCATGGTCTTAAGAAAGCTGAGATCGATATCAACAGAAAGATGCTTGCAGAGATGGCAGTTAATGATGCTGCTGGATTTGCACAGCTCGCTGAGACGGCTAAGGCTAATCAGTAATTTGGTTGGAAGGCAGCCTGGATAAGGCAGCTTGGATAAGATAGCTTGGCTAAGGCAGCCTGGATAAGGCAACTTTGATAAGACAGCTTTGATAAGGCAACTTTGATAAGGCAATTTTGATAAGACAGTCTGGGTATGTGGCTGAAATCATGTAGTTTAGATCAGACGACTGAATTTAGACGATAGCCGGCAGGTCATATTATGAATAAAAGGGGACAGGTCGCATGGCAGTGTCATGTGCCTGTCCCTTTTTTCGTAGAAAGTATATATAGAAGGAGAAAATAATGGGAAAACTTGATGATATTGAGCCTAAAAGAGTATTTCATTTCTTTGAGGAAATAACGCAGATCCCGCATGGCTCGGAAAACGTGAAGATGATAAGTGACTATCTGAAGAAATTTGCCGCAGGTCGCGGACTTAAGTGCATTCAGGATGAGACACTGAATATCATAATCGAGCAGCCTGCAAGTGTCGGATATGAGGATGAAGAGCCCATGATCCTTCAGGGGCATATGGATATGGTCGCAGTACATGATGCTGATCATAATATTGATATGAAGTCGGAGCCGCTTGACGTAGCAGTCGATGGCGACTATGTATATGCGAAGGGTACGAGCCTTGGTGGAGATGATGGCATTGCGGTTGCCTATATGCTTGCGATACTTGACGATGCAGAGATCATGCATCCTGAACTTTACTGTGTTATCACGGTAGATGAGGAGACTGGCATGGACGGGGCATCAGCACTTGATATGACACCTGTCAAAGCGAAGAGACTGCTTAATCTTGATTCTGAAGATGAAGGTGAATTTCTCGTAAGCTGTGCGGGAGGATGCAGAGCTTACTGCAGGCTTCCTATCTCATTTGAAAAAAAAGAAGGAAAAGTTTACAAGCTTAAAATTGACGGTCTTCGCGGAGGACATTCGGGAGACATGATAGATAAAGGCCGCGCAAATGCGAACTGTCTGCTTGGACGTGCCATGGCAGATCTTATTTCTCAGGGAATAGACTGCTCAGTGGCGGCGCTGTCCGGCGGTGTTGCAGACAATGCGATTCCGAGGTCTGCAGAGGCAGTATTTGTCGTGAGTGGATTAGATGAGGAGAGATTTACGACTACAATCCAGAAGACGGAACAATCATGTCGCGAAGAGTTTGGAGTAAAGGATCCGGATATCTTATTTTCTGTGGAAAAGATCGGCATAAGTGAATTTAGCGTTTCAAAAGACAGCAACAGTTTTGTGATGATGAAGGCAGCATGCGGACAGGATATCTCGATGAAAGATGGCGAACTGCTTGTCATGAAGCGCGAATGCTTTGCGACAGCCGCGCACATGATTATATCGTTCCCGTTAGGTGTTCAGGCGATGAGCGAGGAAATAAAAGGTCTTGTTGAGACTTCACTTAATCTGGGTATGCTAACGATGGACAATAAGTCGATGACAGCACTGTTTCTTGTACGCAGCTCTGTAGAAGCCGCAAAACAGTCATTACTCAAGCGCGTCAAGGCTGTATGCACGCTCGCAGGCGCTGACATGACGACATCGGGAGAGTATCCGGGCTGGCAGTACAAGCAGGATTCGCTTCTTCGCGAGAAGATGGTCAGTGTATACGAGAAGATGTACGGCAAGAAGCCGGTTGTTCACGCAATTCACGCTGGAGTCGAGTGCGGTCTGCTTATTGGGAAGAAGCCGGATCTCGATTGTGTCTCAATTGGTCCGGACATGCTTGATATTCATACGGCAAATGAAAAACTCAGCATTTCGTCGACAGCTCGTGTGTGGGATTTTGTGGTTGAGCTGCTTCGTGAAAAAGGCTGATTCAAACCAAGGCGTGGTACATAGTGTGTCCGCACACTAGGACAATATCGGAATTTGTGAAGTCTGATTCGAGAGAAACCAGACACGCGAGAAGCTTGATTCGAGAGAAACCAGACACGTGAGAAGTCTGACTCGGTGAAAAGCAGTAATAGGAATGAAATATACTATAGATACTGCATTTTTATCTCGGGTTGAAATTGTATACAAAATCGTTGCAGTAATATCAGAATGTCTTATTATAGATACTGTATTTTTAGATACCAATAAGGGGGTAAAACTTCAAAAATACATTTTGACAACATAATATTGCAGTAATATGTTGACTATTTCATTATAGATACTGTAGTTTGAAGAAATAGACCCCTCTTGTAGTCAAAAAAATGCAGTATATGAGAATGCTTTTTCTGTGAGTACGGTAGTAAAAATTTCATGATTTTTTCGTGATAAATAAATGCAGTATTATTGAAGCATTCGTCTTTAAATACTGAATATTATATAAGCAGATGTTAGATGACACACGACGAATGCCAATTCAAGCCACACTACTTTCTATGCGTGCACTGCTGCATAATAAGATGCATATTTTCGCATTGCGCACCTGCGCGCTGTGATGGTCAATTCGTCATGCACCTCGTGCACTGCGACACACCGACACACCACGAATGCCAATTCGTCATTGACAAATATATGAAAATTGGATATCATGTAAAAGTTGACATTGCAGTTATACCATGAACTGTGTGCATAAAATGTCAACTGACGGGATGTGGCTCAGTTGGTAGAGCGCTACGTTAGGGACGTAGAGGTCGCCCGTTCGAACCGGGTCATTCCGACTAACAATATGTAGAGCAATGCGAGAAATCAGTCTGCAAGTATTGAGAAGATCAATGCCTGCGGACTTTTTTCATGTCTCGAACTGCGCGCGGTACATTCCATAATAGATGCCTTGCTGCTTAAGCAGTTCGTCGTGCGTGCCGCGTTCAACGATACTTCCGTCGTGCATTACGAGAATGCAGTCCGCATTACGTATAGTCGAGAGACGATGCGCGATAACGAAACATGTGCGGCCACGCATTAGTTCAAGCATTGCAGACTGGATGCGGCGTTCTGTCTGCGTATCGACATTTGAAGTCGCTTCGTCGAGAATCAGCATAGGTGAATCAAGCAGCATCGCCCGCGCGATCGTGAGCAGCTGTTTCTGACCTTTGGAGATATTGAGTCCATTTTCACTCAGAATAGTATCATATCCTTGCGGCAGTGAAAGTATATAATCCGAAATATGCGCTGCCTGCGCCGCTTTCTCGACATCTGCGCGAGTAACGCCCGCACGTCCGTATGCGATGTTATCAAATATAGTGCCATAGAACAGCCATGTGTCCTGCAGAACCATAGTGTAGGATTGTCGTAGACTGCTTCGTGTTACAGATGGTATATCTTTTCCATCAATCGTGATGCTACCGGAGTCTGCGTCATAGAAGCGCATAAGGAGATTGATGAGAGTGGTTTTTCCACACCCGGTCTCAC
>JAGPKJ010000028.1 GCA_018053995.1 Lachnospiraceae bacterium
GTCCAGAATAACCTGCTTGGCTATTCTTTCCGTATTACTGTGTTAAAAAAGTTTGTTCTTCGAACTAATTCTTATTAAGAATTTTCGGAGTTGCATTACTGTTTGTTTGTCAAGGTTCATGTTTGCTGTGCCTTAGCGGCGCAACGATGATTATAATAACACCGTCGCAAATGCAAGTCAATAGCAAATTTAAGATTTTTTGATTTCGATTCGAATCGGTAAAAAACGGAGAAAGAGGGATTTGAACCCTCGCGCCGCTCACGCGACCTACACCCTTAGCAGGGGCGCCTCTTCAGCCTCTTGAGTATTTCTCCATAAGCCTGAACATCCTCTACCAATTATGTTCGAAATCTTTGCGCCTCTAAACGTGACGCACTGATTATTCTATCAGTGCGCCGTCCATTTGTCAATAATTCCCGTTGAATATTTGTACTATTGGTGAATCTTCTGAAAGAACAACCGTTTTGTTGCTGCCTTTTATACTATTCTTAAGAGCATCGAGAGCCCTTACGTATGAATAATAATCTGCCTTATCAGGATCAGAATAAGCATCCGCGAGAGTCTTCATATACTGTGCCTCACCTTCTGCCTTCGTCGCCTCTGCCTTTGCTTTCGCATCGGACAGTTTGATCGCTACTTCTTTATCCGTCGTGTTCTTTATAATCTGTGCCTGTGATTTTCCTTCAGCGGTATAGCTTGCAGCGATATTCTCACGTTCTGATATCATGCGCGTATAGACTGCCTGTTTATTATCATCCGGAAGATCAAGCTTCTTGACGTCTACTGTGATGATCATTATCCCGTACTGATTTTCAACGTTATTAAGCTGTTTCATGATGCTGTCAGTAAGAGAAGTTATCTTTGTTTCTGACGATTCATCATCCGTAACCTCTATATCATTTGATACTACATCAGTTTCGCCCTGATCCTGTGATATGTCTATCTTTCCGTCACGGCTCTGAATGACCTCATCCTGCTTCATGTTAGATATCGTATTCTTTGTTGCGTTATATACTATCGAATCTATCCTGTCCTCAGCACTGCTGACAGAACAGCTCAGCGTCTGTGCAAATTTTAGCGGATCTGTCACTTTCCAGAGCACGTAGCTGTCAACGATCATAGTCTTTTTGTCTGACGTGATAACATCAGACTGTGGAAGATCATATAGCAGCACCTCATTCGGTACACTTTCTGCTGTCTCGATAAATGGTGTCTTCATAGAAAATCCCGGGCTGCTTATTACTTTCTCAACTCTTCCAAACTCCCTTATGAGCTTGTATTCGTTTTTGTGTGTTATAACAACAGCATTAGCAAGCACTATCACAGCTGCCAGCATCAAGATTATTATAAGTGGCATTTTCACATGTTTTTTATTTGCTGATGAATTTCCTGATGAATCAAAATGTTCGTATGGCATAATTTATTTCCTTCCTATTGTCTCGATATCAAGTTGATAATATTTCTGCATAGTAAACAGACGATGTGGTTATCTTGTCTCACTTGCTGCTTTCAGTATCAGTCTTATCTGTCTTTGACGTATCCGATGTATTATCCGATGTTGCAGTTCCTTCTGATACAGTTTTATCTGATGCGTCATCAGTTCCACTGCTTGAAAAACTGTCAAGCGGAAGCATCTTTGTTATATTGCCATTATCATCCTCAACATACACTTTTATGCCAGGAAGAACATCTTCCATTGTCTCATAATACATACGTTTCTTCGTAACTTCCGGATACTTCACATATTCGGCATACTCGGAATTAAATCGGGCTGCCTGTCCATCAGCTTCATTTATACGTTCCTGCTTTACCGCTTCTGCATCCTGCTTTATCTTGTCAGCCTGTGCTTCAGCATTCGGAATCTGCTGGTTACGATACTCATTTGCCTTATTTATCGCAGTATCCTTGCCCTGCTTCGCAGTCTCGACTTCCTTGAAAGCTTTGCTCACTTCGTCGGTCGGCGGTTCAGCATCCTGAATCGTAATGTCTATAAGCTGTATTCCTATATCATAATTTTGGAGTTTATCCTTTATCATCTGCTGGATATTCCCCTGTATCTCATTTTTCCCAGTCGTAAGAACGGCGTCGACATTATAAGAACCAATCGTTGTACGAATGCAGTTCTGCGCAATATTCTTAAGGATACTCTCCGGATCTTCTGAAGCATATACTGCTTTTACAGGATCTGTAACACGATACTCAGCATAAAAATCGACATGCAGGAAATTATAATCCGATGTGATCATCATCGCATCACTCTCTGCTGCGTCACTGTTGCCTGTCGTATTGGCATCGGCTTCCGACTTTTCAGCATCGTATCCGATGTCGAAGCCCTGTATCGTTGTATTGACTTTCCTTACTGTCTGAATAAATGGGATCTTGCAGTGAAGTCCCGATGTCGTTACTGCATGCGGCACACCGAGTGTGCAGACGACCGCCTGCTCTTCTTCCTGTATCGAATAAAAAGATTCGTTCACAAGAATGAATACCGCGATGACAGCGATAACTATGAGAGCCATACTGCCTATCTTCTTTTTACTTGGTATGTCTGTCCTGCCTGTTTTGCTGCCTTTACTTTCTCTGTTCTTCCAGTTAAAATTCACCTTACTTCTCCTTTACTGTTCATTGCTGCCTCTACTGTTCTGTCAATCATTATTGCATCTGCTGCTAATTACTGCATCTGCTAATTACTGCATCTGCTAATTACTACATCTGCTAATTACTACATCTGCAGTCTACGATTGTCTGTACTCTTCCGGTGCTGTCTTATACAGGTCATTTCCCTCACTATCCATGACTACGATGGCGGGAAAATCCCTTACTTCAAGTTTTCTTATAGCTTCTGTTCCGAGATCATCATAAGCAATGACCTCCGAAGACACTATTGCCTTTGATAACAGTGCGCCTGCTCCACCGACCGCAGCAAAATAAACTGCCCCGTTGCGCATCACTGCTTCCTTTACTTCATCTGTCCTCTTACCCTTTCCTATCATTCCACGCAGCCCCATATCAAGCAGCTTCGGAGCATACCTGTCCATTCTGCTCGCCGTAGTCGGTCCAGCAGAACCTATCGCACGTCCCGGTCTTGCCGGAGATGGTCCCATGTAATATATGACGTTGTCCTTGACGTCGAATGGAAGTTTTTCTCCACGTTTTATTGTTTCGTCCATACGCTTATGCGCCGCATCCCGCGCAGTATATACTGTACCGGAAATAAGAACGCTGTCGCCGGCTTTAAGTGCGCGTGCTTCTTCTTCCGTCATGGGGACAGTTATATTCTTTCTCATTATCTGTTCCGCCTTTCATATCTATCTTGCATACTATAATATTGCTCACACCGTCTGCTATATCAGATCCCTGCTCACGTCATCTGCTATATCAAATTTCTGCTCACGCCATCTGCTATATCTGATGTTTCACAGAGTTCTTGTAATATGCCTGTCCACATGACAGCACATATTTATAGCTACCGGAAGCCCTGCGATATGTGTCGGATAAACTTCTATATTCACAGCAAGTGCCGTGACCGTTCCTCCCAGCCCTGCAGGTCCTATCCCGCTCTTATTTACCCGATTCAAGATCTCTTTTTCCATCTCTGCAACATATGCTACACCAGACGTCTCGTCTGCCGGACGCGTGAGCGCCTTCTTTGCGAGAATCGCGCATTTCTCAAAATCACCGCCGATTCCAACACCGACTACTACCGGAGGACAGGAATTCGGTCCTGCTTCAAGTACAGTCTTTATTACCGCATTCTTGACTCCTTCCGCGCCGTCAGCGGGTTTGAGCATACATATTCTGCTCATGTTCTCGCTTCCGAAGCCCTTTGGAGCCACGGTGATCTTCACCTGATCGCCAGAAACTATCTGATAATGAATGACTGCAGGCGTATTATCGCCAGTGTTCTCTCGCTTCAGGGGATCACGGACGACCGACTTGCGAAGATACCCTTCAGAATATCCTTTGCGCACACCTTCGTTTACTGCCATCTCAAGATCACCGCCAACAAAATGAACATCCTGACCGATCTCCATAAAAATGACAGCCATTCCTGTATCCTGACATATCGGAATGCTGTCGGTCTCTGCAGCTTTCAGATTCTCTTCAAGCTGCGAAAAAATATCTCTTCCAAGCGGCGATCTCTCACTCGCCGCACCGCGCTGTATCGCACGCTGCATATCATCAGACAAGTGATAGTTTGCCTGTATGCACATATCACTTATCTGATCTGTAATCTTACTTACATCAATCTCTCTCATCTGACTCCTAACCCCGGTCTGTTTTTCGCACGGTTTCTCATCAGACTATTACACCTGCTCTGCCGCGCTTAATCTGTTATCTACTTCTTGATAAATTCCAGCTCAGTCCGTTATCTGCATCTTTATTAGTTCCAGCTCGGTTCGTTATCTGCCTCTTTATAAGTTCCGGTTCAGTCCGTTATCTGTCTCTTTATAAGCTCCAGTTCATCCTGTGAGACTTCGCCCGGTTCCCATAATATATGCTGTCCATCGTCTTTGTATCTCGGAATAAGATGGATATGAAAATGCTTTACAGTCTGTCCGGCTGCCTCGCCATTATTCTGCACTATATTAAAGCCGTCGCAGCCAAGCTTATCTGTCATAAGTCCAGCCATCTTCTTTGCGAGTTTCATCGCGTCGCCGATCGTCTCTTCCGGAATCTCATAGATATCTGCGTAATGTTCCTTGGGAAGTATAAGTGCGTGTCCCTTTGTTGCAGGTCCCAGATCAAGTATCACCCTGAACTTTTCATCTTCATAGATTGTCTTTGACGGTATGCTGCCGTTAGCGATCTTACAAAAAATACAATCTTCTTTAACCATATAGCTGCCTCCTTATCACTGTTCTTCAAAACGGAAAATAAGATCAAGTGTCCTCAGTATCTTAAAATCTCCCTTTGATTTCATCTTTCCTTCCATAAAAGCCCGCTGGAATGTCATCCTTCCATTTACTATCTCATTCATTATATCTCTGCTCATTTTTGCGGAAAGATCCGGTGTTTTTTTAGTTGTTGTATAGCCACACTTCATATTTGCTCCATCAACCTCTATCACAAGCGGATCTTTGGAACCTATGTCAAACGAATAAACTGCTTTTATCCCCGGCTGCGGTGTAAAATTGTCATTCAATTCGGGAATAAACTCCGTACTTGGTTCTTCCTTGTCATTCTGCATAAGATTGCGGAACATCCCGGTCAGTTCCTGGATATCCTCTTTCTGACGCTGCACATAACTCGCATCTGATGCATATTGTGACAGTTGTTCTGTCTCTTGTGGCGTCAGATCAAGACCTTTCGTCAGAGAGATCTTCTGCTTTACTGCCTGATTACTGGCTGGAAGACTTGCAAGTCTCTGATTTATCGTCCGATACATATTTTCTGCTTTTTTTTCGATTATATTCACATATGAAGGATTATTCTCCAACACAGATGAGTCTGTCACATACCCGCACAGACCGCTGCACGGCATGCCGCCTAATATCTCCCAAGCGTTAGAAAGATTAAGCTTGCCTTCACGTTCGCCATATGTCGTTGCCATTACGACAGGACACATATATATCTTTGATATATTTTCCTTATCACCATACAGCCAGCACGAGTCCAGAAACTGCTGCATATATCCGCCTATCCCAAACCATTCGACTGTCGTCGCCAAAATGATTCCATCTGCTCCTTTAAGAGTCTGCGGCAACGTAGTGATAGAATTCTTAAGTTCATAAAGATTGAAATTTTCTACTGCAACATGAAGTTCCTCAAGAACTTTCTGCATCTTGCTGATCACAAAAAAAGTGGGATCATCTACAAGACCTCGACCGCCATAATATATATTGACCTTCATTCTGCGCTCCTTCCGGCTCTACATGCACGGATCCTATTCCGAAAGCCTGATGATACTGCCCATATGATACACGTCATAATAAACCCGCCAATAAGACCTCCGACGTGCGCCGCATTGTTCACTCCCTGTGATGTAAATCCCGTGTACAGAGAAAATGCTGTGATAAAAGCAATCCTCCCGACAGTGACATTGTCTGTCCTTCCGCCGCACGCGATCACGATAAATAAAAGACTTCCTATAATTCCAAAGATCGCTCCGCTTGCTCCAATGGAACTGTACCGTTCACCCGAATATAATTCGAACCACATTGACATCATATCACCGGCAAGTCCCGAAACAAAATAAACGGCTGCATACCTGAAGTGACCTATCTTCTTTTCTACTTCTTCACCGATATAGAACAGAATCAGCATATTGCTCAATATATGATTCAAGTCCGCATGCAGGAACAAGCTTGTAAAAAGCCTGTAATATTCTCTGTCATTTACGATATTATCTACACTCAGCCCACCCGCATCACATAATACGCTTCCATGCATGCTGCTGAAAATAAAAACGATCACATTGACTACGACAAGAAGAGAACTGATCCAAGGAAGTCTTTTCCTCTGATCCGTGCTCATTGACCTCCACCACGACAGAGGAGTGCGATGCGAAGTGATTCCAGATGTCACATCCGAATCTGCTGTCGGTGAAACATATGTGCCATTTCTCAATGACTCAAGCATTTCTTCCAGTTCGTGTCTTAGACCGTAAAAGTCCGGTGTCTGACTGTCAGTGACTATGAGTCTGTTATCAAACGCTGATATCATCCAGCAAAAAGCATCATCCCTGCACAGTCTGTGCGTACTCTCCCAGTTATCTGAAATGATCAGTGTCAGTATATGAATATCGCTTATCCCTTTATCCATAAACATCTTTCTGATCTTATCATGAAGCATATCATATTCATCTGACGAAAGGTAAAACTGTCCGCCGGTTCTCATAGTATTGACTGCGACCGCATATTGATTTTCTATTCTGAAGTAGCAGCAGTAATCAGAAAGATTTGATGATATCTTTCTGTATCCATGTTCCGTAAAAAATATGTCCAGCTGCCCAATAGTCATATGCTCCTCCGCGTATAACGACCATGTCCGTCCCGCGCCATCTTATTGTAGAGCAAATATCTATCTGAGGCAATAGTTTAAGTCCCCGAAGCGGATCTCATCGCCTTCCGAAAGTTCCATTGTCTCATTCGGTTCAAGCGGCACTCCGTTAACAAAAGTACCATTCGTTGAATTAAGATCAGTCACTGTAAAACACACTCCATTGTGGTCAAGTCTTGCATGTATCCGGCTGATCCCTTTTCCCTTAATACACTTATCAACACATTCCGGCTGTTGTCCAATAATGCATGGCAGCTTTTCAAGACCTATATGCTGACTGTTCTTTCTGTCAGATGCGTATAATTTGTATTGTTCCAATTCCTTTACCGGCTGGAAGAACTCTGTTTTCCCTGTATCATCAGTATTCGCTTTATCAAAAGCAGCACGATCCATATATTCATATTCTGATCTAAACATACCTTGTTCATCGTTCTTATACTGCGGTGCATTATCCTTCATTTTCCTCGCTGATGTATCATCTTTATTTTCTTCAGATAATGCGTTACTCTTTTTTTCTTTAAAATACATTGATATAAAGCATACTGAAGTAAATACCATTACAGCTGATGCTCCGCAAAGTATCAGCTTTTCCTTCGCCGTAAGTTCATACATAAGAAAGACGAGTGCAGGACCTGCGAGACACGCAGCGGCGGCTATGCCTGTGATGATGAATTTTTTTCCGCCCTCTTTTTTTTTACTTGTTTCAGTTTCAATATTACACGTTACTTCATCCTGCATATCATAGTCAGCTTCCTGTTCTGACTGACTGTATTTTATCGTCCGGTCTATACTGGATTCAGTTTCGTCATCATCATTTTCATCAAGTATCTTTGAGATGATAAAGTTCTCTTCGGTAGCTTTGTCATATATATCATAGATAAGCTCAGTTGCTTCGCTGTCTCCGTCATCTGTTTTCTCAAGTATAAAATCAAGGAGCGGTGTGATTCTCTCTCCTGCTGATCTGTTATCATGCTGACTCTCCGGATAATAAATGAATCTGTACTCCTTTTTCCCCATATCAAAATAGATATACTCCGGTGCGAAGAGAATATTTCCCTCGTCCATCAGATATTCTGACAATTCTTCAATCGCTTCTTCCAGTTGCCTGATAAGTCGGACAATATCATCTTTCCGCATCTTCCTCGCACCATAATAACCAGGAAGACTAATGATTGAATTGATGTCATAATAGAAAACATTCTTCCCATTTATCACATTTTCTGTACATGCGGCGAGATGATTCCACTTCTGTGTCATAAGCATCTTGCTCTGAAAATGATCTATCTCTTCTTCATCAGATTGACATATGATAAGGTAATTTTGATTAATCTCTCTGCGATATTCAGTCTGCATCGTTGTCATTTCCTTTCTTTTTTTCAGTCACATCCGATATTATCCGCAGCTTTCTTACAACCTCGACCGGCGATATCCTTGAAGCTTTAGCCTCTGCCGAATATCCCCATTCTCTGATGTCCGGAAGTGTTACTCCCGGTACAAACCCGCAATGTACACTGCCTGTCGCATTAACAGTAACTGACGTGAGTGATACGTCAAAATCGTGCGCGATTTTTCTGGATGCCATATACTTTTCACCATACTGATCAGAAACATTACCTTCCAGAAATGACTTTATCTCATCTGATGAAATCCTTTTATCTGCTGCCCGCAGTGCATACGCATAGCTGTCTTGAAATATGACACATCTGTCATATAGATAAAATGAAGAATATATTAAAAATACAAATAGAAATATCACCCACGGTATTATAAAAGACGCTTCAACAGTCATATATCCCTTAAGTCTCACATCGCCCATAATGATATCCCCACGCCTATCGTCAGAAACGGGATAAAAGGTATCCTTGTCCTCAGATTCATCCTTTTTGTAAATATCATGATTACTGAAAACATCGACGAGATCACAAGACCTATCGCAACAGCCGTAATACATAACTGCGAATGCATGATAAGTCCGATGATCAAAATCATCATTCCATCGCCATATCCTATTTTTTCGTTTGTTGTCCAGGATATAAGAAGGAACATGATCCCCGGCAGCATATCTATCGCTATACTGACAGCCGTGATACTGCCTGTTCCTTTTAGTGCTTCTTCAATCAATCCCGCCACCGCATCTGCAGCCCCGATCAGAAGACACCACAATGGAATCTTCCTGGAATGTATGTCTATCGCTCCTGTAATGCACATCAATATAAACAGGACTATCCCTGTGATCATTTCTATCTTCATTTATCCTCCTCCGCATATCGAGCATGCCCCTCTGCCGCCAACCTCTGATATAGGCACGCAATATATAGTTCTCTTAAGACCGTTGCATGTAGGCGATGTATGATAGCACGTTCCGTAATCCGTCACATATACGGTACCGCCCGGACTGTGACTTCCGCAGTACGGACATATTCCATATCTGTGACCGTCCTTATTCCGGCTGCCTGCCACATCGTCATATTTTATTCCTCTTATTGATGGATTAAGGCTGCGGCATCCGCGGCTCATATGATAGACGGTTCCCGTCGCCGTAATATAGACCATCTTCTCCTTTGTTGTATCGCTCTCATGGGTTCGTGTAACATCATATCCTGTCCATCCCCTCCCATAATAGCGTACAAACATCCAGGCACCTTTCCATCCCAGATCAGCGAATGCCGGCTTTACTCTATACGATGCACGTATATCAACGATATCATCATCTAAAAGAATGCTGCTTCCGATATACGAGATTGCACTTTTTCCATTTGAGATACATCCATTATCAGAAATACTGTCTCCAAGATTTCTGCTGACTCCTAACGGCACATATGCATATGAGAGTACTGTTCCTGCACCTTCAGCACCATCCGGCAGAATCTCTCGCGCGCTAGCGCTCCTTGCGATCTCATTTCCTGTCTGATGGACAGCCGCCAGAATCTTGCTCCTGTATTCGACCATCTGAAATATCATCAGTATATTGACCATACAGAAAATAAAAAACGGTAGTACAAATGCAGCCTCAACTGTCATAGAAGCCTTTATCTGACGGGATACAGCGGGTGAGATTCTTTCGCTCTGTACTGCTTGTACTGCCTTTTGATCTGCCCGGAGAGATTTGTGTCGTTCATTGTTGTTGTTTGTAGTTTCATTTATCGCGAAGAATCCCATCCGCTGTACCCCGTCAAATCTTGTTTTTAATAATATCCATATCTTCTTCTGATCATATATTCATGACCGAAAGAACTTGATATACAGACATCTGCCGTAAGGTTATCAAGACATCTGTCCATCCTCAGATACATATTTCCCGGTGTATGTCTTACGTCCATCTCTATAATGTCCATTGCCCGAAGCAGAACATCATTTTCATTTTCAAAAAGCAACATGACCGCGAGATATTCCTCATATTTCAGTCCCTCACCGCCGCTGCCATCCTTAAGTGATCCGCTCACGTTAACAATATCTTCAAGATCCGTCTGCCATGATGACGCTGTTTTGATTACAGGTTCCCTCCCACCGTCCAGAAGTACTTTCATGTCCTGCATGCTTTCCAGAAATGACCATGCAAATAATATTGATATCTTTACAGGCTCAAGCAGTTCCGGGAGCAGCGTTACCGCCGACAGTGCGGCAGCCATCGCCTCAGCTTCCGCTATCTTCTCACTATCCGTAAAGATGTACGCCGCGTTTGCTGCTTCGCGCCATATCAGTATCCTTTCAGCTGTACCCTCAAGATTATCCCAGTCTGAACCTTTACCGCATAAGATGTATTCGAGCTGATACTTAAGGACAGATCCGTCTTTATCGTGATTGTAATACCCCATTTTTCTGAACAGATATTCCTCCAAAAGTATCCTGCCGCACTCAGCAGAACTTTCCTGCTCTTCCTCGCAGATTCCACTGCCCTTGTTTTTCTCTCTATGTGAGATATAACATTCCGGATTCACCACGCATTCCGATATCGCTTTATCGTGTGGCGCCGCCAGACTGAGCACACCTATACCATGAGCAGTACCCGCTGCATCTGCCGGATTATCAAGAACAACTTCCTGTTCATTTCCATCGTCGTCTTTAACCTCTGCGTTTTTTACCATTCCGTCTATCTGCGAATTATTTTCGTCGCGTTCCGATTCTACATCCCTGTCAGTTATACCTGCACCAGATATACTTGCCGCGTCCGGTTCAAGTTTTTCTGTGATCCAGCCCGTTGGCGAATTTTTCATATAATCCGCGATCTGATGCTTAAATACCGCGCAGTCATCATCAGATACATATCCGCATTCAGAAACAGAACACGATGCTTCATTCTTTCCTCCTGTATCAAGCATTCCCGGCAGTCTGAACTGCGCAGGTACTTCGTAGTTTTTCTCCAGATACTGTCTTATATGCTCTTCTGTATTAGCCTGATCTGCATCTTCCATACCATACCCGGTGTCGATCAGAAGAAGATCATATTGTTTCAGAAGTTCTCTGTTATATTCCGAAAAAGCAGAGTTCAGCGATATGTCAGTTACAACTTCACTGCGCATCCTCTCTGCGCTCACTCTGCTCCCATCTATAAGAGTCAGTATGAGCGTGAGTAAGATCGCAAGTGACAGCGAAAGATATATCGTTAGATAACCACCGGTCTTATGCATATCTTTTTCCTACGAGATTATCGAATCTGCGTCTGAATTGATCTTCTTAAATACTTTCTCCACAAGCCCTTTCAGTTGCTTCTGAAAGATTATGACGAGACCGATCAATACTACGATTATCAAAATAACTTCAATAGTTCCCATTCCGTCTTCATTTTCCGCAAGATCTCCAAATCCGCGAAGCCTTGTTTCATCATTCATGATATATTCCTCCTGTGTATGATTGATTCCAGCATTTTCATTTACCATATCCATAGCCCTCCAAATTGATGTACCGTTATTCTTTGATGTGGGTGTCAGAACTTAACCGGCAAACGACATGAATGCCGGCACGATTATAATTACCATTACAACTACGAGCATCATCATCATGGGAAATAAAAGTTTTGTGCTTGCCTGTTCTCCAAGCTCTTTCGCGCTGTTCTTCCTTTCCTCAAGTGATTCATCTGCTTCCTGTCTCAGTGTACGCAGAAGATCGCTGCTTCCCTTCTTAAGATTCTGCGTCACAAGCGTTCCAAACCGCATATACTGTCTGAGTCCGCATCTCTTTGCGAAGTCTTCATATACTTTTATCTCCTGGACTCCGCTCTGAAGTTCACCACATGTAAGCTTTATCTCATCGCCAAGGTATTCTGTCCCGTCGCGAATGGCATTTCCCGACTCTTCTGCCATCCTGAAGAATACATTTCTAAGTGACATTCCGGCGCTCAGATACAGCGTCACTTTGCTCACAAGTCCCGGATAATCCTTGAGAAGCTGTGTTCGTCTGGCTTTAAGTTTTCTGTCTGTACTGACATCCACGTCTGCCATGACGACAACCGCGCATATTAATACCAGTATCATCACACCTGAACTCGCATCTCTTCTGTATTCACTCCATGAGACTGAACGCATCCCGGCTTTATCAGGCAATTTGAAATATTCGTCATTCCTGTTTTTTTCATCAGCGCCTCTTAGCGCTTCGTCAAGGAGCATCTGCATTTTCTCCTGTTCCGAAAGAACCCGAGGAAGTACATGTACCGCAAATGAAGTGATCCGTTGTCTCTTTCCCTGCGTACAGATTGCCGTCAGCGTGACTGTGTCGTCAGTATCCCGGTCTTCATTTGTGACTTTTCCGTCACTGTCTATTACTGAATAATCGCTGCTCTCCCATGAGACAGAAAACGGATAACCTTCGGCTCTCCTTACAAGATTCAGGTCTGACCGTACACTTCCAAGCGTCCCATTATCTCCTTTTATAAGATCAGGGAGTTTCTCTGAAAGTGTCTCAAATAATGTATCCAGTTCTTTTTCCGTATATTCCCGTTCTCCAACTGTATAACTTATACTTTCCTCAGTACCATCTATTCCGGCAACCAGTTCAACGTCCTTTCCGCCGCCTTCATAAGTATTTCTTTGAATGATATTTCCTTCTTCTATGATTCCTCCAAATATCTGTGACAGACATATCATCAGTGATATGACCGTTCCGAAAAAAATTATCACCAGGACTTTCTTTGCGATATCTGTCCTGATATCATGCATCTGCTTCTCTGCAGGGATCGCAGGATTCAGTATATTAAGCTTCTTTTTTCTGGAAATATCATGCTGCGCGATATATGAGTCAGTTCTGACTGAGCCCGGCTTTATAGATATGGACTCTGCTCTACGGACAACGTACTCCGCTGCTTTAGAAAATAAGTTGTCGATCCGCGCTGATGACGGATCGGGCGCTGCTTTTTCTTTGCGTGACAGGAAAAAAAGAATCCCATATAGCGCCAGCATGATGATATATATAACAGACATAGGATAGTTACCTCATTTAGTGTTTTGATGAAATAATGACATGGTGCCAAAAACCATCAATTTTGTTATGATGCTTCGCATCATGTGCTAGATTTGAATACTGACAATATGCTCTGCGACGATACACGCTGCAAGATATACAAGCAGACATGCTGTCATTACCGCTATCCCCATTGGATTGTGATATAGAACATCAAAAAAACCTTTATTCGATATCTTCATATATGCAATAAGTAGAAACGGTATACCTTCCATCAGTTTCGTCTCGTATTTTCTTGACGCGAGCATAAGGCTTATATCTTTCTCGACCTCAGTTCTGCTGTCGATCATGCCTGCTGTGAAACCGATGATCTGAATCATATTTCCTCCACTCTTTCTTGCGATTGAAAACACTTCTGCAAACTGCCTTATATCGTCAATTTCACTTCTGCTCCCAAGATCCCGTAGCATATCATCAAGCACTACATGACTGCCAAGACCTGATGATATCTTGCGAAGTTCCTTACATATCTGACTTTTACTGCCATAAAGCAGTTTCATGTCCTTATATGATTCTCGAAATGAGTTCTCTACGGAATATCCTGCTCGCTGATTAGTTGAGACTGACAATACCGTATCGCGGAACTGCATACGGAATTGTTCACGTTTACGCATCTCACCTTCACGTCTTATCTGTTTTATACGGAAGAACATGAACGGAATAAGAAATGGAACAGCAATGACTGAATAATAGAAAAAATATGATATGATCCCGATAAGTGCAGCGCTTCTTATGACAGACACAGTATTCTCAGAAGCTGTCAATGCGAACATTCCTTCACTGCCTCCGCACACGGGTTTTTTCAAATCCGGCAGTTTCAAGTTTTTCATGATGTATCATCTCCCCCGATCTGACCAGTTCCCCAATGATATGACCTGATTCGTCAATTCCTTCTTCTTTAAAAACATAAAGCGGATTCAGCTGTATCTCGCCGTCAAAAAAACCTGCTATCTCTGTTATCTCAAGTACTCTGCGGCTTTTATCACGCAGTCTCCCGAGATGTACTATCACATCGATCCCGGATGCGATCTGCGCTCTGACCGCCTGAAGCGGAATCTCCATCCCCATAAGTATCATTGTCTCGAGCCTTGTGAGCATATCTCTCGCGCTATTAGCGTGACCTGTAGACATTGACCCGTCATGCCCTGTATTCAGGCACTGCATCATATCGATAGCCTCTGCCCCGCGAACCTCACCCACTACTATCCGGTCCGGGCGCATACGAAGCGATGATCTTATCAGGTCTCTTATCGTTACAGGTACACATCCTTCGACATTTGCATTGCGCGTTTCCATCCGGACAATATTAGGGATGGTATGGATCTGAAGTTCCGCACTGTCTTCGATCGTGATGATACGTTCTTCTGATGGAATAAATGCTGAGAGCGCATTGAGAAATGTAGTCTTTCCCGATCCGGTGCCTCCGCTTATGAATATGTTGTATTTTGCTTTTACCAGCATTCCAAGCCACTCGCTTATTTCTTCCGAAAGACTTCCAAACTTTATCAGATCTTCCATTTCGATCGGCTTATCCGGAAATCTTCGTATTGTCAGGATTGGACCATTGAGTGCTATCGGTCTCATGACAACGTTGACGCGGGCACCGTTTTCCGCAAGTCTCGCATCTACGATTGGCGACGATTCATTCACAACCCTGTTGCAGGAAGATACTATGAGCTGTATAACGTCATCCAGTTTTTCCACTGATTCGAAATGAGACGGATATTTTGAAAGCCTTCCGGCTCGTTCAACAAATATATCTTCCGGTCCATTCACCATGATCTCCGTTACAAGCGGATCATCAACGATGTCCTGAAGGATATCCAGTTTTCTGACTGAGTGGAATAGATTTCTCCTAAGATCTTCACGGAGCTTCAGCGGAATGCTGACCGAACGTTTTTCTTTTATTATCATCTCATCAATAAGCGAGATTATATCTTCATCTGACTGGTCTCTGGAGAAATCGATCTCACTCATCAGTTCTTCTTTGAGTCTTTTGCGAAGCGCATCTTCTGACTCGGTCTCTTCTGCGGTACATGATCCGCGGTTCTCTTTCCCGTTATCGTTCATGCTGCTTCTCCCGCTATCAGAGTCCTGATGAATCCCGCCAGTTCGCCATGCGTAAGCATCTCGAATCCCTCGGGGATATCATGAAATATTGGAAGCTCACACTTTACCGTCTTTGCGACAACTTCCCCTGCTTCATGCTGCAAGATCCATTTTTCATAATCATTCACTTTTGCACATGCTATCCGGTCATTTCGTATTATCGTAAATATCTTTGTGCAGTACATAAGAATCGAGAGAAGCCCTTGAACTGCCTCTGACAGATCAAGTATCAGATAATCGTACAGTGAACTTTTCTCTATAGCCTTGAATAGTTCGACCCATTTCTCTCCCGACCGCTCTGTATCAAAATATGAAGCAGTCGGTGGCAGGAAATCCATGCCATTTATAGTTCTTACCATTGCAGAAAGTTTCATTGGCAGCTTGTCCCTGGCACAGTCAAAATAATAGAGAAGATCTGTTATGTCATATTCTCTTCCTGTATCACCTTTTTCCATCTCAAGTCCTTCAAATCCTGAAAAAGGCTCAAAGTTCATATAAAGCACCCTGCTGCTTACCCCAAGTTGTTCGCCCAGCGCCAGTGAGAACGTTGTCTGAAGACATCTTTTTACAGGCGAATAGACTCCGATCACCTTCAGCTTTTTCCCGTTGCCTATACCTTCAGGCATTATAAGATCACGTTCCGCAAGATGATCCATTATCGCGCTTACGATATTCGTGCAGCATTGATAACGGCAGATCATGCAGCGATCATTATCTGAACTTTCCTGCTCATTTCCTAAAAAAATAAGATCATCTATCCCCTCTGTCTGTTTAAGCTCTTCTGCTGATGTACTGCTGATCACCAGCTGGCACACGCCTTCTGCAAGCGCATATGTACTGAGCACGTCCGTTTCTGTAAATGTGATGACTTTGAATATCTCTCCTATCCTGCCTCTGATCGCATCAGACAGCATCATCGCATACCTTTCATTTGAATCGCATACCGCAATAGTCTTTTTCAAGATAAACCCCTCTCTCTTTTCATGATATTTACATTTCGCTACTTGGTCATCCGCTAATAGATCCTTACAGCCTTCATGATCACCGCGATAAGTACCGGTACCGCAAAGTGGATCCTGTAGGATGTCATCGCCTTCATGTATCCGACATCTCCTATTTCCTGCGTATACATCTTTAGCTTCCCCGTTCTCCCGACTGACACAGCGTATGAGCAGAAATACTTTATTCTTTCTCTTAAAATGTCATTTCTGACAAGTTTTATGAGTCCGATCACTGCTGCACTTATAAATGACACCGCTATGCACTGTATCGCATCCTGCATATTCATATAAAGCGGCAGGATCATGCATAGCTTGACGTCTCCTCCTCCCAACACTCCGACCGCGAACAGCGGAAACAGAACGAGTACGACCGCACAGCCTGCGGCCGCAGACAAAATGCTTTCTTCGAAATTTATTGTCAGCACTGCGTAGATCATCGGTGTCACTGCCGCGACAAAGATCAGTCTGTTATGTATCTTGCCTTTTGACAGATCCGTATATACTGCTGCTGACAAATATGCAATTAGAAAATAAATGATAGATTATCACCTCCTGTTAAACTCCATTAAGTACCTTTACTCAGTTTTCAAAGTTGAGATATAACCGATACCGAAGAAACGGTACGGTGCGGTCAACCTGACCCGCCGGATGAAACCATCCGTATTGATTTTGCTATTCCCTCTCAAGAGGGTAATTCGAATTATATGATCTGGATTTTCATATGTCCAGTCCTTTTATCAAAATAATCAATCTTTGTGAATACTTAACAACTGACCTATTAAATGAGTCATTACGAAAGCATAAAAAAGCCCGAGAACACTAAGTTTCCCGGGCGTCAAAACTCACTTTTACTTTTTAATATGAAAGAACAGTGTGCTTCATGCGTTAAATTCGCATCCGGCACCTTGGGTCATAACACTTTCATTAAGGCTGTGCTTCCCATATGTGAGTCCTGCGTATACCTGCTGCGCATGATCGACCAAAGGCGCTGACTCGTCTGATTCTGAAGCCTTTGCGAATGCGTCTTTAAGCTTACCTATTATCCCTTTTATTTCCTCTATCTTCGCACTATCCTTGTGCAGATCGGCAGAGATAAGCTCTCTGCTGATATATACATATAATTCGAGCAGCTGTGTTGAAGGACTATATCTATAATCCAGCGTATTCATCAGCTCATTTATGCAGCCGCGTATCCGCCTGATTCCCTCTTTGTATGAAGCATCATCATCGTTTCGTAGTGCATCTATCGTATCGTCTGCATAACTTTCCGTCATCTCATAAAGGATCACGAGAAGCTGTGACCTGTTTGCCTGTGTTATCCTGAGCGTATATTCTTGTTTTTTCTCGTCTGTCATAGCGATGTCCTTTCATGTACTGCACAACTGCCACAATCGATACTATATCTCACAGTCTTCATATCTGCATGCACTGCAAGCCATGCTCTTACTGCATTTCACAATCTGCATACACTGCAAGCCATGCTCTTACTGCATTTCACGTTTTTTCAATTTACTGCAGCAGCTGCAATACCTGTGACGGTCTCTGATTTGCCTGAGCCATGATAGCGGTCGCCGCCTGCGAGATAACCTGATTAGTTGAATACTCTGTCGTCTCTGCCGCCATATCAACATCAACTATCGTTGAATATGCGCTGGTCATAGTCTCCGAAGTGACTCCGAGACTGCTTACTGTATGTTCAAGTCTGTTCTGATATGAACCGATACGGCTTCTGACAGAGCTGATACTCTCTGCTGCATCTTTCACTTTTTCAATCAGATCCTGAGCTCCCGATTCAGTAGTTGCATCTATCTTGTCTAAGCCCAGGTTCTCGAGCGACACTTCCGGAATCCTTATATCAAGCGTCTGACCTTCTTTTGCACCGATCTGAGTTGTCATCGCACCAAAACCTGTCATGTCAACCGTAAGGTTTGAAACGGATGTCTGTCCGTTTTCGATCTGAAGCTTTAATTCAAAACCATTATCACCTGTGAGCGTTATAATATCATTCTTCGCATCCGTGATGCTTACATCCATATCATTTCCATCAGGATCCTTTATCGTTGTTGTCGGATTACCACTTGTATCTGTTATAGATGAATTAGATATGTCTATATTTCCATCAGCATCATATCCTATGCTAAGTCCTGCGATGGTATATTTTCCGGCAGCAGCTTCGTCATTATAATACTTAACCTTTACATCATTGCTGTTCGTATACCCTTTCAGATCAAATGTCCCGTCCAGTATAGTCTGCCCGTTAAACTCTGTATCCTTTGATATTCTGGTGATCTCGCTTGAGAGCTGATCGACCTCAGCCTGAACTGTCCTGCGATCCGCCGATGTGAGCGTCGCATTACTTGCCTTGACGCCAAGCTCTTCCATACGGTTCAGCATATCGCTGATCTCTGAGAGAGCGCCGTCTGCTGTCTCTATGACTGATATCCCATTATTTGCATTCTGCGTAGCATTTGAAAGTCCTTCGATCTGGATGCTCATCCTTTTAGATATGGCATATCCCGATGGATCATCCTCTGCGGATGAAACTTTGAGTCCCGAAGAAAGCCTTCTTATCGACTGTGCGACAAGACTGTCTGACTGTGTGAGCGCATTGTTAGCATTCATTGCCTGCGTATTATAATTGATCCTCATGTAGTGCCTCCCTTGATCGTTTTGATAAACGATGCTGCAAGTCTGTAAAGCGTATTTGTATCAGTTCCTTCTTTCGACCTGTCAGCGGATCCTTCCGCAGACGTACTGTAATTTCTATATCTTTCATTTGACGCACGCTCGAACTTCTCAAGTCCAACGTCTTTCGAAGCTATGACATCTATCTTCCCGTCAAGTTCTCCCGTTATTTTATCTTGTGATGATCTGATAAATGAAACCGTCTCTTCGTTGTCGCAAGCGACATATCCGCTTACGCGTCCATCTGTCACGCTCATATCTGCCGCTACACATCCAAGGCTCTCTGTGTCCATCGTTACACTCACATGTCCGCCATTTTCGCTATCGTGTATAAGTTTCAGATGTATGCTGGTCTTCTCTCCGTCTATATCGACCGGGACTTCGTAGTTCTCTTCTGTGGCAAGGCTCCTGATGATTCCGAGCTGTATGTGACTGCTCTGCAGCTTCTTCAGATCCAGATATCCTATCGAAAGATCTTCTTTAGAATCCGAGATGATACTGTCAAGCTGTTCTGTCATCTTCGATACCGCTTTCACTGCACTCTCTTTATCAGTGAAGCTGTCTAATATATCATCCGCAATCGTATCTCCATCACTTTCATCCGCATCAGATGTTTCAATATCCGAGTCATCAGTTTCTTTGCTGCTGATGTCTCTATACCAGCTTCCTCTGTTGTGGCGAAGACTCTGCATCCCTGATATATTATCTATCGTCACAGGAAGGCTGTATGTGAACATCTCATCCGAAGAATCTTCACTTATTTGCTGATTCTGTATCTCCGACATTCTGGATGCGATATAACTGCTGTTCGAAGTCTCTTCGCTTCCCTGTCCCCTTATTTCATCGGCAAATTCAGATATTGTGGTGTCTGCCTGTATGTCTGCATCCAAAATCTTCTTGGGTGTCAACTCTGAAATGACTTCGGACGCAAGTGCTCTATAGTATATACTCTGCTGTGACGTACCTGCACTACTGTCATCCTGACTTTTTCCACTTGAATCTTCGCTGTTTTGGCTTCTGTCTGCGCTGTCATCGCTGCCGCCAGCCGTATCTGCAAATGCCGCCCTTATCTGATCTGATATCGACTCATTCTGCCTGACACTGTCAACGCCTGAAAATGAATCATCGACTTTATAATCTACACTTCCTTTTTTGCTCGTCCGGATTGCAGACAGGAGATTTTCAAAAGTCATCTCTGACCCGGTATCAAGCACCGCACCTACTGCTGCGTCATCGCCCTTTTCTATCTGACTAAACAGGCGATAGATTCCCACGCATGATGTGCGTTCATCTTCCGTGATCGACCCGTTCTGTTCCATACTATAGATAAACTTTCCGAACCCTGCCTCCTCGCGAGAGCTATTCATGTCAGAACTGCTCAGAAGATCATCGAGATCTGACACGTTCATATCCAGCGGATTTACACCGTTTCTCACTGTATCAAGTACTGTCGCCGGTGTCATCTTTCGTATCACGCCACGCAGCGTCGCATCTGCCGCTGTAACACGCTCCACGTTATCTTTTGTGATCTCCATATTGTTGTAACCCAATATGCGCACTGCCCGCTCATTATCACTATTCTGTTCCATCCCGATATCGGAAAGAAGATTATCTGTATTCGCAAATGCCTTTGTGATCGAATCACCAAGATCAGTGCGAGGTGCTGTCCCGACAGCTTCATAAGTCTGTCCGGCTTTCTCATAACGCTGTTGTAACTGATACCCGCTGTCATAAGTATTCTGAAGTGTGAATGAACTGTCATTGACTGAATAATCACCGATCAGTGCAGCCGGCATTTCTTTAAGTGATGATGATATCTTCAGTGTATTCTCATATATATTATTTTTGGTATCGAGTTCCGCTATAGTACCATCACCAAACATATCTTTCTGTGACTGCTTATATGCGATTTCGAGATCTGAGGCAAGCTTCTCAAGCGGAGCCGTATCGATCGAATATCCACTGCCAAGTAAGATGAGATTTGATCTTACGGTCATACTGAGTCTCACTGAGGCGAGTGTCTTCTCGGCATTCATGATCTTTTCCGACGATAGTGTCGTAGTCGATGATAGCGCTGATACTTTATTATCATTGCCTTCCTGTGCCGTCTCATTATTATTCGCGCTGCCAGTCGCGGCTTCACTGAGATATACGTCTATCTCACGCTGCGATGCCGAAAGGCTCTTCACAGTCAGCGTTCTTTCTTCTGAAACAGCATTTACGACAGCCTCATCCGTGATACTGTTCACATCATCTATGAGATCAAGTGACTTCCAGGTCATGTTCCTCGTGTCAGACAGATTCCCGTCCTGCGCATTCTTGCCATCAGATATCGCTGATGCTGCCGCGTCGAAAATATTTCCGTCAGATAACGGCACATTCACGCTCTTTATCTCGTCAAATAAAAGGAGTGAGTCTGTTGTAAGCGGTATGCCGCGGCTGATGATCCATCTGCATTCGTTCTGCGTATCATCGCTATTCTCAAGACCCGCGTCAGTTATGACTTTATCTATCTGAGGTTTTAATTTGTCAAAATCAGGATCATCTGCTTTTTCCGCATAATATCCGTCAGCATCTGATGCATAATATCCGCTTGCCTGCTCCGTACCGTCTCCTGACGCGCAGAACTGTGACTCATACATGCCGCTTATAGTAGGTTCTATATCGTTCTCAACCATGTATTTCATCGCACCATCTGAAAGTGGTGTGATGCTTCGCGCATTTTCAGCTGCTGCACACACATTCGATACATTTTCTTTTGTGACAGGTATGTCATATTTTGAGAAGCTGTCTGTGAGCTCATTTGCATATGTCTCAGATCCGGTAAGTTTTTCGACAACATCTCTGTCTATATTAGTCGTAAAACCTTCAACTTCCTTGCCACTCTTTATAAGCGCCACTTTTACGGCATCAAGTATCGTTGATGTCGTTCCTGCTTCAGCATATGAAGGCTCTTCGCCGTCTTCCATAAGTTTTCCATAATCTTCCGCAGACAAAGAATTAGACATAACAGTCATATAGTTTCGGGCATTTGTCATATCCTGATCACTCATGCCCTCGCAGACATCTTCTCCGGTCTTTCCATGACCCTCATAAGCTCTGTTATCCTTAACTATACCTGAAATGTCTAGCCTGTATCCGGCTTTCCGGGTCTGCGCGCTATCGCCCGTCTTACCCGCTGCCGAAACATATGATGCTGTATTTTTCTCTGCTACGGATTCTGGAGAAACTTTTGTGAAATCGATTTTCATAGTCTCTCTCCCGCATCTGTCTTTAATAAAAAAATAGATGACATACATCTCTGTACATCATCTATTTCGGCATGCTTTATTATTTTCTGAAGTATGTTGCTGTAATTTTAATCTCATGATGATGCGGCTGCCGTCGCACAAGAATGACTTTTGACACTTGCATCATCAAAATGTGAATATCGCTGCCCCGTATGCCGGAAGATCAAATGAGATATAGTACGGTTTACCTACACACTCTCCTTTTATCGCCTTGATCTGTGCCGGTATTTCCAGTCCTCCGCCTCCGAATCGCTTCTCATCGCTGTTCATGACAAGCTTGTAATTCTTAAGTACAGGTACCGGTACCCAGTAATCCTCTCGCTTTATCGGTGTCATGTTAAGAACGAACAGAACCCTGTTCTTTCCTGTTCCATCCTTACGATAAAAACTATATACACTGCGTTCTTTATCGTCAGCATTAAGCCACTCAAATCCGTCCCAGCTATTGTCAATCGTATACATCGCCGGATATTTTCTATAGATCTTCAGCAGTTCGCCTACATAATCTTTCATGCCACGATTCAGATCCTGTTCGAGCAGATACCAGTCAAGTTCCCTCTCTTCGCTCCATTCACGTTCCTGCGCAAATTCCTGACCCATAAATAAGAGCTTTTTGCCGGAATGACCAAGCATATATGCATATGC
>JAGPKJ010000109.1 GCA_018053995.1 Lachnospiraceae bacterium
CGCATTGCGCTTCCTAGCGGTATTCCTTACGCGGTAAATATGCTGAATGAATCAAAGGTCATATCGGATCTTAAGAAGGGAGAGGCAAACGCTGATTTTACGATAGTCTGCCCGCATTGGGGCACAGAGTATACGCATGGAACAACAGCATATCAGACAAAGTGGGCAAAGATATTTGCGGATAACGGAGCAGATCTTGTGATAGGAACGCATCCGCATGTCATCGAACCGATCGGAACAGTTGATAAGCCGGATGGAACGAAGATGCCGGTTTATTATTCGATCGGAAATTTTGTGAATGCCACGAGCGGTAAAGGCTCAGGCACAGCAGACCGCATGCTTGGTGCAATGGCAAGGATCACGATCTCAAAGACAGCAGCCGGCACTGTTACAGTAAAATCATATGACGCACTGCCGCTCATAAGCCACGTCGGAACGGGATTTGGCGGCGTGACGGTCTATCCGATGTCAGATTATACGGAAGCTCTTGCACAGCAGAACGAGATACGTAAGCAGGATGGCTCATTTTCGCTTAAGTACTGCCAGACGCTGTGGAACAAGGTTATGTTCGGGAAATAAAAGAATTAAAGAGAATCAAAGAGATGATCTACGGCATGGAATGAATCGTTAATATTAATCGAATTGAGAAAATGAGGAAGTCATGAATAATAACGCTTCATATATGGAGACCTATACAAAACTTCTTATAGCATCTGCAAAGCTTGGATTTCCGGAAGAATTCGGGAAACTTATCGCGAAAAACCTTGGGACGGAAAAAGCTATGCACAGAATGACTGAGTATCTTGTGAAGGTCAAGCCGCGCTCACCGGAATTAGTCGCGGATGAGATGCTGGCTATAATGGAAGACCGCAACCGCTGGGCGGCGAAGAAAGAGGCGGAAGACATCAACAGCAAGTACAATGAGTTCCTGAACAGGAAATAGAACTACCCAAGCTATGGAAAACACTACCCAAGCACAGAATAAAGTGTCAGATGAAGATCCTGCAAAAGGTGATTCAGTCTTGGCTGCTGTGATATAATCCTTTTATGCATTATTCATCAGACAGACGCGGATATAGAAAAAAACGTAAAATTCGTTATACCCATGATAATTCTCGTTCCGGCAGAAGAAACAGGATCTCTTTTGCCGGGTTTCTTGAACGTACGATATCCGTACTCATTCTCATTTTGGCAATATTATCAGTAGATATATTTGGAGCGCTGTTTCTTATTTGCAGAGGTCCGTCAGAAAAAGCACGTGATCTTTTTGTCAGCACGGTGACACAGACAAGCGCTGCCGGATTTCTTGCGCATATCTTCCTGACTGATGATGAAGTGACTGCCATCCTGGCTAAAGAGGAAAGTACAGGCAGCATGACTGGTGCGATATCAGATACTGATATGGTAAATGTAAATTCAGCTGATTCCGATGGGCAGGACAGTGATGGTGAAAAAAGTGATAGCGGAAGCAGCAACGGAGAAAGCGATACCGGAAGCAGTAACGGGAAAAACGATAGCAGGAGCGGCGATGATAAAGGCGAAGACGGAATCAAAATCGATGATGTAAGCGGTCCTTCATTTAACGGAAAGATGATGATTGTTTCTGATCCGTCAAGAGTTCATGTGTATACGCTTGACAGTTACAGTGAAGAGAGAACGGGGAAGCAGCTTCTTGACATGATAGATGAAGAAGACGCTGTCGCAGGAATAAATGCAGGGGGCTTCTATGATCCGGAAGGACATGGCAGAGGCGGACTTGCACTCGGCCCCGTGATAAGAAACGGGACGCTGATAAGTAATTATGAATCGGATTACCATACACTGATAGGGTTTAGCGCAGATCATAAACTAATGACCGGTAATATTTCGGCATCAGATGCGATCGCGGGTGGAATGAACGAGGGTATAACATTTGGACCGGTACTGGTTTCAGGTGGTGAGAGAGTACCGTTTACCGATACTGCGGGCGGGCTCAATCCGAGAACAGCGATCGGGCAGACGTCAGACGGATCGGTGCTTCTTCTTGTGATAAATGGGAGACAGCCGGGATCGCTTGGCGCTTCGTTCAAAGATCTTGTTGACGTTATGCTTGAATATGGAGCGGTCAACGCGGCAAATCTTGACGGAGGCTCTTCTTCTCTTATGTATTACAAAGGAGAACAGCTGAACTCATCGGCATCGCTCGTAGGCTTAAGACCCCTGCCTGATGCCATTCTTGTGAAGTGATATCGTAAGCGCTTTCGAAGAGAATGGAGTTATATTATAGCACCATGATATGATCACTACTTTGGGCATAGACTTTATATTTGCGGGAATACGTATGAATATTGGGAAAAGAAATTATTCGAAAACAGAATATGAGGGGGACGATTATCCTAAAAGAAATCGGAGCTTTTTCAGGACTTCATTTTTCAGGAATCTTATTAAGGTCTTTGGTATCATGCTCGCTGTGTCGGCTGTGCTTTTAGGGATACTGACGGCTTATTTGGCGGATTATCAGTCATGCATACCGGAAAATCTGACTGACGGTGTGACTGATGATTTCAAAGCGCTTGTGTCAGGAAACAGTCTGGATGCGTCGAAAGCTGCATCTGAACTTATCGGTGAGTGCACCGGACTTGAAGGGAACCTCACAAGGTCAGATGGTTTTACAGGTTATTTTTCCGGAATGTACGATGGGGCAAGTGTCACATGTGTTAATGATAGTCTTCCGGGGGATGTGAATCTTACATATGATATCTATGGCGCTCGAACCGTTAGTAAAAGTGAGGATGATGAAGAATCCCAGAATGATCCCACAACATATGCCGGAGAAAATGCCAGTGAAGATGCCAGTGAAGATGCCAGTGAAGATGCCAGTGAAAATGTTAGTGAAGATGCCAGTGAAGATGTCAGTGAAAATATCAAGCTTGGGGAACTTGTGCTTATGCCGCTTGATGAAAAGAGTCTATTTCACAACACAAGATATAAGATTGGAAGTCTGAGCATAGACAGTCTTCATATATACAGGATAACAGCACCCTCAGACGTGACGGTATATGCAGACGGAGCGCAGTTGAAGGCGGAGATATCCGGTGATGACAAGACTGATAGCAATGACGGTGACAACGACAACGATGACGGCGATAATGACAGCGATGGCAGTGATAATGACAACGATAGCGATGAAAAAAAAGATATAACACAGAATGGTCATTTTACAGCAGCAGGTCTGCCTGATACGACTATGAGCACATATGTTGTGGGGGATAAGAGCCATCCGACATATATAGAAAGTGTGAGCGCAGATGGCTGCAGTGCTGTAAAGACAGATGATGACACATGGGATCTCTCATATGAAGTCACGGATTCAGAAGAAAATGATATAAGCTCATTTGCAAATGGGTTTATGCACAGTTATTCTGAATTTGCCACTAAGAAAAATGCCACGTCTGCCAAAGTGAAGGCTATGATATACCCTGGTGCAGACATACTGAATGCGATATCGTTATATGATAACAGCTGGGGACAGACTTATTCGTCATCGGATTATACTGATGAAAAGGTTGCTGATATATGCAGATATGCGGCTAATGAGTATTCATGCCGGGCATCGTGCACATATACGATCAGAAACGGAAGCAGCGGAAAAGATTATGATTTTGCCTTCATCCTGTACCTTACGGATATAAATGGCGAGTGGAAAGTCACTGATATGGAAACGGCAAAATAATAGATTCTTCTGGTACCTAAGCCGTTATTGATGCGATGATTTACAAGGCTGCTCTGCATTGATTAGATATATTCTACAGGTATTGCAACATCTTTACTTCCGAGAGGAAGCAGATGATCATACATACAGATAACAGCACCGGAGCCTCGTTTGAATCCGGCTGCTTTTTCGAGGACATCAAAAGCATCAGTCATTGAAAGCCTGGGGTTCGCTGACAACTTGATCTCTATCGGATATAGCGTTCCATTTTCTTCGATTACGAGATCAATCTCAGATTCTTTACCGCTGCCTTCTTCGGCGGGATTTCGCTTAATCTTGTCTTTTCCACGGTAGTATCTGATATAGAAATTATAATCAAGTCCTTCATTAGAGTATGATTTTAATATTTCAGATACAACATAGGTTTCAAATACATTTCCAGCTACAGCACTGACAGACAGAGATTCAGCGTCAGTCCATTTTGTAAGATAACACAACAGTCCTGTATCACGGAAATATATCTTTGGTGTTTTGATCGCACGATTAAGAGCACTATTTGAGTATGGCTGTAATATGAATATCAGTCCGGATGTTTCAAGGATCGATATCCACTGTTTGATAGTGGCTGTAGTCAGTTCTAATTCTCCTGCTATGGCAGAATAATTGAGCAGCTGTCCGCTCCTTGCAGCAACAGCGGTCAGAAATTGTATGAACTTGAGCTTGTCTTTGATATTGATCAGTTCATTAACATCGCGCTCTATATATGTCTGAACATACGATGAGTAAAAAGTCTGCCAGTCAACATCTGAGTTCTGTATTTCCGGATAGCAGCCACGGTGTATGATCTTCCATATATTATCACAGTGCTTTATCTCTGTACTTCTTGCTTTCAGATATTTTTCAGTCGGAACAAAATGCTTGTTAAAGCGGACCCGCTGTATCTCACGAAGAGAGAGCGGAGATAGCTCAAGAATAGCGATTCTCCCAGCAAGAGATTCTGAAACATTCTGCATAAGACGGTACTGCTGAGAACCAGTCAGGAAGAACAGTCCTTTTTTTTCAGATGCATCACATTCCATTTTGATATATGAGAATAGATCAGTCGCATATTGAACTTCATCAAGAATGACGGGCGGTTGGTTATTTTTCATAAACAATCCTGGTTCATTTTTAGATCCTGCAAGTAATAGCGGATCATCAAAAGTCCTGTACTTGATATCAGGGTATAGCATCTTTAGCAGTGTTGATTTTCCAACCTGACGGGATCCTGTTATGAGTACGGCTTTGAATGACTGGCTTGTATTTTTTATATAATATTCTATCGCTCTGGGGATATATTTCATAATGTCACCTCACTACGGCTAATATGTACTACAACTACATATTAGCCGCACAAAGACAGGAAGTCAATGTAAAAAATCTACCATTTGTCTATAATGAAGACAACAATAAGAATTACTTTCTATGAAAATTAAATCTATAACTAAGGATATATGATGAAATTACAACGTGTGCAAATTGGCGAGTCTGTTATGGCTGGTAAAACTGATAAATTATGATATGATGATGTAGATGCAGATGTAGATGCAGATGTAGATGTAGATGCAGATATAGATATAGATGTAGATGTAGATGTAGATGCAGATGTAGATGCAGATGCAAATGTAGATGTAGATGTTAAGAGATTTATTATGCCAGTATATTCTTACAGAGGTCTTATTTCAGATGAGTGCAGAATCTTTTATAAATAAAAAATATATATCATTATTACTTTTTATAGCGATCCTGTGTTCCATCGTAAACGTGGGTTTAATCAAGTCATCTGATTTTAAGGCGGTAACACGCGGCGGAATGCTTTCTGTAGTGGATGAAGAAGATATAGTCAGTCTTGAAGCTGCCGCACCGGAAAATGTACAAAAGAGTGACAGAGAACGGATAGGAAGTGACAGCACTGCGGTTACGTCCGGTCTTTGCGTGACGAGATCGGGAAAGAATATCTGCGATATCGTATGCATCATGCTTGTACTTGCGGAGCTTCTGTTTGCTTTCACGGGAGCCTTCTTTCTTTTATTTTCAAATGACAGGATAACAAGATTCTGTCAGATATCTTACATCCATCGTTCTGATGGAAAAAAATCCAATATGTTCATTTTTGCGTGAACCTGTGGGATCAGAAGGAACAGCTTGTTGTTCTGTTCTGATGTCCGCGAAATCATAGTGAAAATGGAGAATGAAAATTGAATAAAGAGAAAAGCAAGATCATCATCGCGGTGGTAGTCATATCACTTTTTTTGGCGATCGCATATTTTGGTATGGGCGATTCTGTCAAAGGTGTTCGTGATATGCGTTACGGGATCGATATACGAGGCGGAGTTGAGGCAGTATTCCAGCCAAATATTGATGGAAAGCCAACGGAAGAGGAACTCGAAGAAGCAAGAAACGTCATGGAGACGCGTCTTGATAATGAGAATATTGATGACAGAGAAGTCACGATAGACAAGAACAATGGATTCATAATAGTTCGTTTTCCATGGAAATCTGATGAAAAGAATTATGATCCTGAAGATGCGATATCGGAACTTGGAAATATGGCGGAACTGAAATTCGAAGATCCGAATGGTAACGTAATGGTCAGAGGCAAGGACATTGCAACAAGTTCGCCTGAGAAACAGGAAGAGAATGGTATAACGCAGTATGTCGTAGAGCTTTCATTTACCAAGGAAGGTGCACAGAATTTCGAGGATGCGACGGAGAAACTTGTCGGTCAGAACATGGGCATATACATGGATGACGAGCTTATCTCAAACCCGACTGTTCAGCAGAAGATCGAAGGCGGACAGGCAGTAATAACCGGGATGAAAGATTACGAAGAAGCGAAAAAACTATCTGACCAGATAAACTCGGGTGCGCTCCCTTTCTCAATGGAGACGACGAATTTCAGTACTATTAGTCCTACCCTTGGACAAAACGCACTTAAAGTTATGATAAATGCCGGAGTCATCGCATTTATGGCGGTATGTCTGTTTATGCTGGTGTTCTACAGACTTCCGGGTTTTGTTGCGTGTCTGACGCTGCTTCTGCAGATGACGCTGCAGCTTTTGGCGATATCGATCCCGCAATATACGCTTACAC
>JAGPKJ010000110.1 GCA_018053995.1 Lachnospiraceae bacterium
TTATTTAATGGCTTTACCATTTCTTCTTCTAACGATCAGCTTGTTGGAAGCCTTCTTGTGTTTACGTGTCTTATAACCAAGAGCTGGCTTGCCCCAAGGTGTGCATGGGCCGGGACGTCCGACCGGGGCCTTACCTTCGCCGCCGCCGTGAGGATGGTCATTCGGGTTCATGACTGAACCACGGACTGTGGGACGCATACCCATATTACGTACACGACCGGCTTTGCCGAGATTGACAAGGTTGTGGTCTGTATTTCCTACGATACCGATAGTAGCACGGCAGTTAAGAGCGACCATTCTCATCTCTCCTGAAGGAAGACGAAGTGTTGCCATTCCATTTTCCTTAGCCATAAGCTGAGCGCCATTTCCGGCTGAACGAACCATCTGTCCGCCCTTTCCGGGATAGAGTTCAACGTTGTGAACCATAGTACCTACAGGAATCTCATCGATTGGAAGGCAGTTGCCAAGCTTAACTTCGCTTCCTGCTCCGCTCATTACTGTCATTCCATCCGTAAGTCCGTCTGGTGCAAGGATATATGATTTTGTTCCGTCCGTATAGCATATCAGCGCGATGTTAGCTGTTCTGTTGGGATCATATTCGATTCCGATAACCTTTGCTGATATTCCATCTTTCGAATTTCTTCTGAAATCGATATTTCTGTAAAGTCTTCTGCTTCCGCCGCCATGATGTCTGACAGTGATCTTACCCTGATTGTTACGTCCAGCTGTCTTCTTGACTGAAGTGCAGAGAGCCTTCTCAGGTGTATCCTTAGTGATCTCTGCCTTGTCTGAGCTTGTCATGTTTCTTCTGGACGGTGTGTATGGGTTGTAACTTCTGATTCCCATTTTGTAATCTCCTTTTCCTTGTTATCGCGGTGAGAACTGATCATGCCGGGTTCACGCACTTACGTATATCACCGCATATTTGATGACCGGCACAACCTTATGTTACCTGATGATTTACAGACCTGCGAAGATCTGAATATCTTTGCTGTCAGCTGTAAGTCTGACAATTGCTTTCTTTGTCTTGGCTGTCTTTCCGATAGTCATTCCGCGTCTTCTTGTCTTTCCGTCACAATTCATTGTGTTGACAGAAGCGACCTTTGCGCCGTCAAACATCTTTTCAACAGCTTCCTTGATCTGGTTCTTTGTAGCATCCGGATTAACAAGGAATGTGTATTTCTTATCGCCCATGCCTGACATACTCTTTTCAGTTACCATAGGCTTAAGTATGACATCGTAATACTCTAATGCTGCCATTATGCGTACACCTCCTCGATCTTCTGCGCTGCATCCTTTGTGATGACTACAGTGCCATTGTTAAGAATATCATAAACATTGAGCTTTCCAACCTGAGTTGTCTTAACATCAGGAATATTACGTGCTGAAAGAACAACATTCTTATCAGCCTCAGGCATTACGATAAGTGCCTTTGAAAGCTTAAGGTTATCCATCATCTTAACGACCTGCTTAGTCTTGACATCGTCAAAACTTATCGTATCAAGGATCATAAGCTTCTGATCCTGAAGTCTGCTCGTAAGAGCTGATCTTAAGGCTACCTGCTTCTCCTTGCGGTTCATCTTGAATGAATAATCTCTCGGAACCGGTGCGAATACTACTCCGCCGCCCTTCCACTGAGGTGCTCTGATAGATCCCTGTCTTGCATGTCCTGTGCCCTTCTGTCTCCAGGGCTTTCTTCCGCCGCCTGATACTTCAGAACGTGTCTTTGCTTTCTGAGTTCCCTGACGGTTGTCGGCAAGCTGCTGTATAACAGCCATATGAACAAGATGTTCGTTGACCTCAACTCCGAAAACGGAATCGCTCAGGTCCATCTTTCCGACTTCTTTTCCTTCCATATTGTAAACAGATACATTAGCCATCTGTATGTTCCTCCTTTCGCGTCCGTTTTATGCTTCTACTATTGTTGTTTCTTTAATGGTGATGAGAGCTTTTCTGCATCCGGGAACCGCACCCTTGACAAGGATAAGATTCTTCTCAGGATCGACCTTGACTATTGTAAGGTTCTGAACTGTAACTCTCTTGCTTCCCATATGTCCAGGCATTCCTTTTCCCTTATGAACACGGCTGGGAGTTGAGCTTGTACCATTTGAACCCTGATGACGATGGAATTTAGAACCATGTGCCATAGGTCCTCTGGACTGACCATATCTCCTGATTGCGCCCTGGAAGCCTTTACCTTTTGAAACAGCAGTTGCATCAACGCGATCGCCTGCCGCAAATATGTCGGCTTTTATCTCGCTTCCGACTTCGTATTTGTCGGCATCATCGAGCTTAAGCTCTCTGATATACTTCTTTGCAGGAATTCCTGCCTTATCGCAGATACCCTTGATGCACTTGTTAGCGCCGTGTCTGTGATAAACATCTTTGTGTCCGCCCTTGTCCTTGCTGACAGCCTTTTCCTTCGCGTCAACAAATCCAACCTGAACGGCACTGTAACCATCGTTATCAACTGTCTTGATCTGAGTTACGTAGCACGGTCCTGCCTGAAGTACTGTTACAGGTGTAAGTGTTCCGTCCTCGTCGAAGACCTGCGTCATACCGACTTTTGTTGCGATTATCTCTTTTTTCATTTCCGACCTTACCTCCATTTTTTCTACAGCGGAATACCGAATGATCTCACCCGGGATTCATACTAGTAGGGGTCTTTTGTCGCAGAAAGTAAATGATTACTTGTTCTGCATTTTGATGCTGATGTCAACACCGGCAGGCATTGCAAGTTTCTGCAGTACTGCGCGTGTCTCAGTTGTAGGATTGATGATGTCGATCAGACGCTTATGCGTTCTCTGCTCGAACTGTTCTCTCGAATCCTTGTACTTGTGTACTGCACGAAGAATTGTAACTACTTCCTTCTTAGTTGGAAGCGGTACAGGTCCGCTGACCTGAGCACCATTCTTCTTAACAGTATCGATGATCTTTTTGGCTGAAGCATCCAGAAGCTGATGATCATAAGCCTTCAACGTGATTCTCATTCCCTGATTTGCCATAAAAAAAGTCGCCTCCTTTTCGCACTTTTTTAGCTAAGTACGACAAGCGGTGACTGTACACTCTCCCGTGTGTGTCCTAGTTCTTAACACGCGCAACCCTCGCATGTTCCACATCACGTCGTTTCTGACCGAGGTCAGACTTTGCTGTTTGTACAGTGACTTGTCGCCAGTATCTTTGACTTGACATTGCTCCGCGGAGTTACCTGCCTCAAAGGGCAGCAATCTCTCGTTTCATAGCTTCCATGTCACAGCAAATGATAGTATACATGATGATTTCGGCACTTGCAAGATATTTTGTGCAAATATTGTATTTTTTTTAGTACAATCGTAATTTTTAATTTGCATACTTATAATATGTGCATACATCCAGATCTGTCACTTTGCCATTTTCCTCTTCAATACATACGCAGAAACTATCATATGCTGTTCCGTTATAGAAGTATCTGCCGTTAGTATCTCCAGCTTCAGGAGTAAATCCAAGTGCTTCAACCTGACTTACAACATCATTGTACGAATCGCCAATCTGCATGCCAAGGAATGACACTCCATCAACTGCTGAAGTATAATCCACAAATCCGCCTTCTATCATACTGCATGACATGATCTGCTTTCCGTCTACGCTTCCTGTATATTCAACTTCCGCATCGTCTGTCACAGGCTCAAAGGAGATACCATCGCCGCATTTTTCAGTAAATGATTTGCAGTCTCCGTCTTTTAATGAAGTCTGTATGAATTCAGCTGCAAGATCAACGGTGTCTTCTCCTGCTGCCAGATTATACATGTTATTTGCAAGCATGATTGAGTAATCCTTCTCAAGAGCCTCACATGTATCGTAGCCATACAGTACGGCTTTATCAGCATTGTCACTCCACACCTGCGGAGCATTCGCATAGCCGTTTTCTTTTTCTGACATGCAGTAAGCCTCTTTGGAATCTGATGCATAGGCAAATGCAAAATAATCTCCGAGTTCTTTTCCTGCGCTCTGATTCACTATAAGCTCATCCAGATCATCGCCGTTAAGATCCGCAAGCATAAAATAGTGATCCTGCATACAGCCGTATTCATCGATATCGCCAAGAAGTACAGGTGAATCATCTCCGTCTCCACTGTCGAGCGCATTCAGTATCCCATCATAGCAGTGTTTGCTCATAGCTACATCTTCCGCTGAGATATCGCTCACACTGTCTCCCTCTTCAGCTTCGGCACTCTGAGTTCCATCATTTATTGCAGTTATCTTAAGTCCCATCGATGTGCCATCATCGTTGAGCAGTTCATTTATCCACACCTGACCGTTTCCAAGCATGATTCCGTCAGAGTTCACGAACATATTTCTGCAAGTCTCTTTTTCCAGCGCGCTCTTAAAATCATCAGTCAGAGTGATGTCCGCATTAGCAAGATCTTCATTATAATCATATGTAGTTCCCGCGATGTCTATTGGGCAATACGTCATATCTGCTACCGTCGTCCAGTCACCGTCAAGGAGTGCCTGCTTCGCATCCGTCGCAAATTCTTCTACCTCTTCTGCTGATACGTCCGTACACATAGAATAATCTCCGGTTGTCTCATCCGCTACAGTATCCGTTGTTTCCGAAGAGTCTGACTGATCTGATAATGTCTCCTCCATAGAGCTGCTCTCGTCTGATGCCAGATTTCTTTCTGACGTGCTGTCCTCATCGCCGCTGCACGCTGTGAGCATCATTCCAGCTGCAAGCATTACTGCAAGTCCCATGTAATTTTTCTTCTTCATATCTCCTTCTGACTGTTTGAACAGAGACCCTATTGTCTCTGTCATTTTTCCGCATTATGCTGCTTTTTCCCTGCATATACCACAATACCGCACAAAACCGCTGCGGCAATGATGATCGAGATAACCTTTATTTTTTTACCCACAATGAATAATCCTATCATTGCAAACACGCATAATCAATGAATCCTGCGCTAAATGCCCCTTAAATGTCATGAAAAAAGGCCATGACGTTTTTTCGCGCCATGACCGCTTTTGGTCGAGTAATTTCTATTAGATAAGATAAATCAAATTGAGAAAATGATTATGCTTCTTTCTCTCTATAACGTATGCTCACTTTTACGCTGAACATTCCGCCTTCATGTGTCACCTGCATCTCACCGCCATAATCATCAATTATCCTGTGCACTGAGCCAAGTCCAACGCCTTCTGTAGAACTGATTTCTTCTGCCATGTTGCCTGCTGCCTTGATACTGCGCTTACGCGACATGATCTTTCCATCCTGCATGACAATCATTCCGTCAAACCTGTTTTCGAACACGATCATCAGGAAATCGCCGCTGATCTTCGAGCGGACCTTTATCATGCGCTTGTCCTCGGGAATAAATCGTGATGCTTCAATTGCATTTTCCATGCAGTTCCCGATGAGCACCGCAAGATCCGTGTCCTCGATGCGGCTCTCCGCTGGCATGATTATCTGATGATCGACCTTGATATTCTCTTTTTCAGCAAGTGAGATATAATATCCAAATGATGCATCTGCGGATGCATTTCCTGTACTTACTATAGCATGCGGTATCTCCTTTGCATACTGGCTCAGATACTCCTCGAGTATGACAACATCGCCTGCTTTCAGCATCTCAGACATCGCTGCCGCCTGGTGGTGGAAATCGTGACGCAGCCGTCTGGTGTTCTCTATCTGCTGTGCCATACTTACATACTGTTCCTTCTGAAGCGTGAGCATCTTATTTGCCGCATCAAGCTTTTCCTTATCCTCCGCGGCTTCGATCGACCTCTTGACACTCGCCGCTCCGAGGGCATTCGCAGCCATCAGCGCCGCGTAGACGATCCACTGCCCGATAAACGTGTTTACCGTGAAATTAAGATCTTCATTTGTCTGTGTATCAAATATCACATAATACCCGACCGCGCCGATCAGCGGCGATATCGACAGCATAAGCCACGTCTTCTTGTCATGGTATCTCCGAAACAGCGGCGATATAAATTTCCTGATGACAATACAGAATACTATGGAAAATAAGATAAGTCTGGCACAGTACATCAGCATTCCCTGGAAATCATTATCTGATACAACATCCAGATCAAAAATGACATTGACTGTTATAAAGCACGCCGTCTCAAGTGTGACCGTAAGTACATAAAATATCATCGTCCAAGGTACAGGTTTGATAAGCCTCTTTAAGGCTGTCGTCGTGATGGCGACGCAGGCTGCGATAAATAATATGAGAAATACAAAGTAATATGTATTAGCGATCTCTCTGGCAGTTCTCATACTTATCGCGTCGCAAGCCATCTCACACGCAACTCTCATCGCCGTGATCACTATAAGGCAGAGCGCCGTGTTCGCGATAAATCTTCTTTTTGAAACTTTGCAGACATCATAAAAAAACACAACAATGATTGCCGCAAAGCATCCATACTCCAGCAAATAACGTATAATACACTGAGGTAAAGCCATCTGACTACTCCTCCATCATATGATTCCAAAGATATTCATTAATATATTCCCGGCGTTCCGCCGCGTTTCTCTGTACGATCTGCACATTCTCGCCGTTTTTCAGAAACACGCTCGTTCCTTCAGCGCCCGTAACATTATCCATGTTGACAATATAGCTGCGATGACAGCGGTAAAAATTCTCATATGGTCTCAGCTGCTCTTCAACCTCTGAGATAAGCTATATCATTCTCACTGCAGTATCTGCAGATGTACTCCCGCATGAGCTTTGTATCCTTAGCACTGTCATCACATATCGCGATCTGCATATGTTCTCCCTTGAATCTATCATCATGATGCAG
>JAGPKJ010000111.1 GCA_018053995.1 Lachnospiraceae bacterium
AATCAAACAGATGCGTCAAGCTTGCTTGTAAGCAACTGTCTGATTTTCTGTATTTATACGGCGACAGCCGACACGAAATAGATGCGAAGCATCTATGAGTGGGCATGGCTTGTTTCCATGGCAACTTCAAATTTTCACATTTGCATCTGCATTGTTTTTATCCATTCATCCAGAAATCTCATCTGTTCTTCTGTATGAAACCAATGCTCACCGCCAGTCATAACAGTAAGCTTTGCGTGATGATCATCTGCAAATTTCATTATTGTGTCATAAGAAGTAAGGTTATCATTTCGCCCATAAAGAATACTTGTAGGAACTTCCCATTTGATTGGATGTTCCTTTACATAGGTAAGATAATCCCATGACAGATTTTCACCGAAATCCGTTTCAATAGTTTTTCTATCCTGAAGTTCATCAGGCGTAACACACGCCCACAACATCATGTCGCCTATAAGCTTCTCCATATTGACGATCGGGGAAATAAAATATGCCTTTTCGATACTATCTGCTATCCCGGCATTCATTGTAAAAAAGGCTCCGATGCTGTTTGCAATCAGTATTACTCTTTTATATTTTAATTTAAGTTGTTCTATTTCCTTCTGTATCTCAGGTTTCGTCTCCCATGGCGTATTACCATGATAATCAATTCCGTATACATCACAATCCGTAAAAAGATCTTTGTAGTGCTCTGCTTCCCCTGCATTTCCACCTTTGCCATGAACAAACAAAACTGCAGCATCTTTTTGTACCATTTTATTTTTCTCCATCGAAATGTACTCCAATCATACCGTTGTAATATAGCTACATGATACTTCATATATTTGCCATTCCCTTTTCATAAGTTCCTTTCTTCAACCCGGAAATGCTGGGGAAGTCAATTTTAACATTCGTTCAGACATTTTTGTAATTGTTCTACAAACTGTCCTATATGCAATCCATCCACAAAAGAATGATGTGCCTGCACAGATATCGGGATCATAACTTTTCCATCTTTTTTATAATATTTTCCCCAGTCAAAAAGAGGTGTTGCATTATCCTTCTTGCCGGAATTTGTATGAGATATATGTGTATAGGTAACCCACGGCATTGGAGTGCATTGAAATACATCATTTCCAAGTGGTCCTGTAAAATATTCTTTCTGCTCGTTTGCCGTTTTCGATGCCAATTCACAATATTCTTTCAAATCATCCACCATTGGAACATTTACAACCTTAAACAGACCAGTATCTTTATTCAGGTATGCACCATAGCCAATGTAAATGATAATCCTTGTTCTTTGACCATCTGTTTATATTTTGTAATATCTGCTTCAAAGGTTACACAGAACGCAGGTTCAACACTGTTCCTAAAAATCATACAGTGCATTGCTCTTTCCCAAGTGTTTTGATCTATTATTTTGTACGAATTGGCCATAACATTATTCCTCCCGATTGATTAAAATACACTATTTTCTTTTCTTGTAAATCAATAACACAATGAGAAAAATGACAAATGATATTCCTGCAATACTTGCCATCGCAATTCCCATTGCAACACCAATATTATAGGTTTGAACATCCTCTGGATGCATTCTATAACCATGAAAAGATGCACCTATTATCAATGAGAGAATACTTACTATTAATGCAATAATCCCTATTTTCTTTAGCTTCATTTTGAACTCATCCTTCATACCTGCTCCTTCGCCGCATATTTATGCTCTGTAACTGCGGCATAAATAAAGAATGTCATTTCCAGTCTGGAAAATACACCGACAGAAAAAGCCTGGACTCCCATTCCCGAAAGTGCCAGCTGAATGATGACTGCCAGCAGCAAAACCGCTGCATACCATTTTGGATAAATACTGCTTTTCCCAAGTGCATATATGAACCAAAGAATATATCCCACAAATATAAATGCGAAATAGACATAGAATGGAACTATAAAACTGCCAGTCATATCTTCAAGGATATGTACTGCAGCAGCTTGGCCGCTAAGTAAATACGCACTTTTAAATACGATCGGCATTATACATAATATCGCATGAATAAAAAAATCTCCGAGTCCTCCTATCAATGCAATAATTATAAATGCCTTTGACAGCTTTTGAGCTGATTCCCTGATCTGTTTGTAAACGCAGATATAGCCAGCTACAAAAAACGGTGTCAAAACTGCAGCCATAGCAAGTGATGCGATGAATCTACCTGAAGTCATATCAATCCAGGCTGACTCCACTACCCCATATCTGTCTAACGTCTCGCTCGCATGTGGCAGATATTCGAGAAGATAATCTGCAATTGAATAGCAAAAGCCTGCAATAGCGGCAAGCACCGCAAATATCATATTTTTCCTGTGATCATACATATTAATGCTCCTTTCAATGCCCTCTTGATGTGGAATCAAGGCTTCAATACCGACTGCTCAATTTCTCTATGTTCAAAAATCTATTACATGGAAGCGCCTAAAATATAGGCTTGCTTTAATGCAGGATGCCCCTGAATATCGCCCTTGTCTTTTACGCCTTGCACAAAGATTCGCCCGATGTCTTCCAGATGAAAGAAATCAAGAATCAACTGATATTGCATTTCAATCGCCGCGAACATATTGGGCAGCGAGGCCGCTCCGACCAACAGCAGAGCAAGTTTTTTGATTTTAAATTTGTTTCTTGCCGGAGTATGTAATCTGTCTATCATTGCTTTTAGCTCGGCACTGATTCCGTAAAAATAAACCGGAGATGCAATCACCAACACATCTGCATTTCGCAGTTTTTCATATATTCTATTCATATCATCCGTTTGAAAACATTTATTCTCATCGCTGGTAAAGCAGGCATTGCAACCAATACAGGGTTTCACTCTGTAATCAGCAACGGAAACCACTTCTATCTCGTTGTTTTGAATTGCACCGTTTACAAATGCTTGTACAAGCAAGTCCGTATTTCCGCCTTTTCGCATGCTGCCAAGCAACACAACTATTTTGCTCATTTTTCCTCCTGTGCAGAGTGGATATGTTACAATCCCTCATTTATCATCACACGCTCACCAACCAAAACACAGTGCCAGCGGTCAATCTGAAATGGCGGTGTTATCCGCGCACTCTTTGGCAAGCGTCCTTCAAGCAACTCATCAGTCAAGTCTCTGATTCTTTCATCATCTGGCGCCATCGCATTGATTCTCTGACAAAGCATGCAGCTTCTCTCTGTCTCCGCTCACAGTACATCCTTGAATTCTGCAAAGTTTCTTGTATCAATTGCTTCACCATGCGCTGCTCTTTCATAAACATCCATAACTCTCTGCGACACACCCAAATGCAAAAATCATTATCGGAACTTCCATTGTGCCCAAAATAAAGAAATGATAATGCCATGCCGTCCATATTAGTCCCACAAAAATTGGTGTCATTAAACTTCCACATTTTTTCTCTATTTCATCTTGTAAATATCCTCTCCAGCCAAGTTCTTCTGCCACCAAAGCCCATAGCAATATAATGACTTTTTTTAATTTGGCATGTTTATAAACGGATTATGACATTCTAAAATTCTTCACTTACGAGCCATGACTTATCTTCGTTTTGGTCGGTGCCAAACCTACAGCATCCTATTGAAACAGCCTGCGATTTACGAATTGCCTTTTTAAGCTTTCGCAGTTCTTTTGGCTCGGCAGCAAATGCTATCTTATATATTCTTGAAGATATAATCAGCAAATGCTTCATTAGATAGTCAAGGACTTCTTTGGTAAGGTCAGTATAATACAAATCAAAAAGGATTCTTTTCCGTTCAGGAGATTTCAGCAGGAATTCTTCTTCTTTGCCGATAAGCTCAAACAACGCTTTGCTGTCACCATGAAAATCGCCATAATGAACACCGTGAAATACGCCGCCCTGATAGTTGTATTCGCTAAGAGCACCTGTAGGTCCGTAGTTAAGCATATATCATCTATCCTTCTTTCCAAAAATGTCTTTGTTTTCTAAATGTTGCGTAATTGCTATAATACTAAATTCTCAACCCTATATTGCCTTAATAACTTTTGCCGGATTCCCGCCCACCAATGTAAAAGGAGCAACGTCTTTCGTCACCACAGCTCCTGCTGCAACAACTGCGCCTTCTCCGACCGTAACCCCGGGACATATGACAGCCCTTGCACAGATCCATGCGTTCTTCTTAATTGTTACCGGTTTGTTCAGAAGAATTGCATGATTTTTAAAATCATTATTTGATGTAAGTATAGAAACCTGTGGGCCGAGCAATACATCCTCCTCAATCGTAATGCCGCCAAGTGACATCACATCAAATCCCTCGTTAATCATCACACGTTCACCGACCAAAACACAGTGCCCGCGGTCAATTTGAAATGGCGGTGTTATCCGCGCACTTTGGGGCAAGCGACCTTCAAGCAACTCATCAGTCAAGTCTCTGATTCTTTCATCATCTGGTACCATCGCATTTATTTTCTGACAAATTGCGCGGCTTCTCTCTGTCTCAGGCCACAGTACATCCTTGAATTCTGCAGAGTTTCTTGTATCAATCGCTTCACCACGCGCTGCTCTTTCATAAATATCCATAGCACCCTCCAAGCATACCGTAATAATATAGCTTCCATGATACTGCACAGATTTGTCATTCCCGGCAGATGTAATAAAATACCACACTGAATGTAACAAAAAACTGCCACGGCATTTAAGTCATGGCAGTTTCTGGTTCTTGTAGCTTTATTTTGTAATTTTCTCGCTGATGAAAGAACCCTGCTACATAAACTACATTTTCTTCAATACGAAATATCATGATATAGTCCATATCAGAAATTATCGCTTCTTTATACTCTTTACTTTTTAGAAAAGGATCCCGGCAATCTGCAAATTGAAAAGGATTCTCCTCAAGCCTGTCATACAAGTTATCAATCCCATCCAAAAGATGTACTGCTGCCTGCTGATTTTTAAGTCTGTTAACAAGGTGGTTAACGCACTCATCAACTAACTCTCCAGCTCTATCAGTAACTATCAGCTTATAATGCATACTTCTCCCTTATCGAATTTAGTAAACTTCTTGCATCCTCAGTTTTTCCTTCATTAATTTGTTGTTCAGATATCTCGAGGTCTCTATACATGCTAAGCTGTCGTACGGTCTGATCATAGTTTTCTACACTCATAATAACCATATCACCATATCCATTTTTTGTAATATAAATAGGTTCTTCAGCTTTATGACACATATCCGAAATTTCAGATGTATTTTTTAGATCTTTAATAGGTATAATCTGTGGCATCTCAATGTCCTCCTTTATTATGGGCTAATTATACCATTATTATCCCACGCTTCTCGTGCAATAGCAAATGCTTTGTAATCGTAAAAGTATTCTTAGGCAACATTTCTTTTGCTCCCTCATAAGGTAATTCATACGAAGCTGTTGTCATATAACTGATTGCTGATCTTACTGGTTTTATAAGCAATCTATCATCATAGATACCACCTACGATCTTGCCTCGATAATAGATTATAAATTCTCCCATCATGGCGCGATATGTAACTTCATCTAATTCAGATAACTGCCCTAAAATAAATTCCAAACATTCTTGGCTTGATGCCATGATTAATTATCCATCCATTGCTGCTTTGATAGATAATTAAAATGCTCTGTTCTCACATCTCCCATAAGCGGACATGACACATTTTCCTCAGTATGATGGTAGATAAAACCACATTTTTCCTGAACACGCTTTGATTTTCCATTGCTATCATAATAACCGCACCACATCCCGGTACACTTCAGATCTTCAAACGCATGCTTCTGCATTGTCCTGACAGCCTCCGGCATATACCCGTTTCCCCAGAAAGGTACTCCGATCCAAAAGCCGATTTCAAGTTCACCTTCTGCTGCCTTGGTATGTGACTCTCTGGGTGTCATAAGGCCGACACTTCCGATTGCCTTGTTATCGCTCTTAAGACATATGGCATATGTCTCCGGAGCTGACAAAACATTCCTGATTATATCCAGGCTGTTCTCTACACTTGTGTGAACCGGCCATCCCGCGATCGGTCCGACTTTAGGGTCTTTTGCATATTCAAATAAACTTTCTGCATCTTCATCCTTCCATGGACGAAGAATAAGTCTCTCTGTAGTAAATTCCATGATCTTTGCTCCTCAGATTCACATTTCATGATTTTACATCGGATACCGATTTAGATAATTCTGATTTTGTATTCACAGATTCTGCAGCCTTTTCAGCCTTTGCTTCTTCGGCGCGTTCTTCCTGCTCTTCTTTGATCTCGTCGATATTCTTATCAAACCTTTTTACAAGCTTCTTCCATTCCTTATCTGTATACGACTTCCCGCCTATCTGAAAAGACTCTTCCGTATCGCCATTCTTTATTTTCTCTACGATCTCTGCTTTTTTGCTCTGAAGAGCCGCCATAAAATCACTGCTGTCTGTATCATTTAAAGCAGAACTGCTTCCCTGGTTTTTCCGGATCTGCTGATTCTGCATTATTCCACTGTCACGATATGCTCCGCTTCCTATATCATTTATACCCATATTGCCCTCTTTCTGCCTAAGTTTTTTTAGCAAATAAAAATGAACATCAAAATCAAACGATTATTCAATCCTTTGAATTCTGATGCCCACCATAGCATTCCTATATAATTCTTATCGGCATAATATACGTTCGTCTTAACCTTACCATCGTTTCTCAAATGTTATTTTTCTTACTTCTTCCCAGATAACGAAATACCTGAGCTTTATAT
>JAGPKJ010000029.1 GCA_018053995.1 Lachnospiraceae bacterium
GCATCTCAGTCTCTACGCGCATTCCGGTAAGCTCCGTATCTTCCTGCGTTATGATGATTCTGCGCCCGTCCTTACCGCGCTCGTCTTTCATGCCTTTATACTTCAGAAGATATCCGGGAACTGTTGATATATGCTTGCTGCCATGCTTTTCATATGGTCTGTCATATCCCGACACATTCACCTGCACAAGCTGATAACCCTCATCTATGAACTCTTCCTGTCTGTCTTCCGACGGCTTCAGATCTTTCTGCTTCTTGGTTATATCGCTCTCACAAAACTGTGCATGTGAAAAATGAAGGAGTTTTAGCTGCTCCTTATCTGTTATCCCAAATACAATATGAATTCCATTTTCATCTATCCTGATCTGCTTCATACTGTTACCTCCTTACTCTATATGAAGATAATTTTAACATATATACAATGATTAATAATAGTTAAAAAGGATCAAAATACTAAGGTTTCTAAATGCCTCAGAACTTTGATCCTTTTATCATAATTCAGTAAACTTTATCGTCACTTTATCAATGCGTCTTACCGTCGCATCAGGATGATATTTGACACATTCATCATATCAGTCCTGCTTTAACAAGTCTGCCGCGAATGACACCGCCGACGATGTAAGCAAGAACAACAGATACCACATCCTTAATGATGTATGGTGCGCTGACAAGCACAAACGCCTGCGCAAACGGTTTATCTGCTACAAACATAAATTGCACGATACCGCATATATGGCATATCGCAAGTCCGGCAAATCCGAGTATATACCCGATCACATATCCTTTGACAGCCTTTCCCTTACACATAGATGAACCAAGTCCGCACAGAACGACCATAAAAAGGAATCCCCAAATGAATCCGCCTGCCGGTCCCGCAACAACTCCCGGTCCTGCCTGAGCTCCTGCAAATACCGGAACGCCGATCATCCCGATCAGAATGTAAAGTGCCGTACTGGCAGCGCCCAGCTTCCATCCGGTAAGGACTGCTATAAGTGCGACTGCAAATGTCTGGAGTGTAAGCGGAACTCCCGTCGGCGACTGGAACGCGACCTGAGATAATATACCCATGATGGCTGTCATCATCGCGATATATATCATGTTTCTTATCTTGTTACTGCTGTTGCTCCTATTGCTGTTACCTTTATTGCTGTTACCGTTATTGATATCGTTTCCTTCGATCTCTTTGTTTTCTGAAACTTTCTCGTTATCCATAATGTCCTCCTCGTTTATCAACAGACCTGATTATAAACTTGGAGAGCGTGATTGTCAACTTGTGCCTGATATCTAGTTGACCATTGGTGTGTTACTGACAATCAGATACGTAACTGACTATCCGGTACAGTTGACTATATTATGCGGTATACAGTTGTCGTTAGATAGAATGCGCGCTTCCGATGATCTCGTCGCACCACTTGTCGTATTCAGGATCCGGCGCGTGACATTCCTCATGTGCGATCATATATCTCACTGCACGTGTGATGCCATCTTTCATCGATATTTCACACACGAATTCAGGCGACGCTGCCTTTATCTTTGAATTGTCAAATAAAACTGAATTGGATTTATCTCCAAGCAGTGCTCCTCGCAGATCATACCTCTCGCCGCGCTCCGCAAGCACTTCCGTAAGAATATGAACCGGCTTAAGCTCTCTGCCTGCTGCCGCCGCGACGATCTCATAGATATGATTCCATGTGAGTGCTTCATCAGTCGTTATATGATATGCTTCGCCTATAGCATTTTTATTTCCTATAAGTCCGCAATACCCTTTTGCAAAATCAGTATTAAATGTTGTCGTCCACAGGCTTGTCCCGTCGCCAGGTATTATAACGCTCTTTCCGTCAAGTATCCTCTGTATGACCTGCCAGCATCCCTTATCTCCATGAACTGCAACAGGCGCATGACTTTCATCAAATGTATGGCTTGGTCTTACGATAGTCACCGGAAAGCCGTTCTCTCTGTATGCATCCATGAGCACTTTCTCACATGCAGCCTTCTGCCTCGAATAATCCCAATATGGATTATCAAGCGGCGTCTCTTCTGTGATCGGATAACTGAGCACCGGCTTCTGATATGCTGATGCACTGCTTATAAAAATGTATTGATCTGTTCTGCCGCTAAATATCTCAATGTCATTTCTGACATGATCCGGAACAAATCCCACAAATTCCGCGACTGTATCATAGTGTTCACTGCCTATCGCCTTCAGCACCTGCGCCTTATCACGTATATCCGCGATAATGCTCTTTGCTCCATCAGGACATTTCTTATTTCCCCGATTAAGGATCGTTACATCATATCCTTTTGAGATACATCTTTCCACTACAGCTGAACTTATAGTTCCTGTTCCCCCGATTACAAGTATCTTCATATTCGTCACCCCCGTGATCTCTGCCCGTTGCACATCTTTGTCTCTATAAGTGTTTGCCCTTCTTCCATCCGATCATATCTCTTACTACCGCACTTGCGATAAGCATTCCTGCCGCCGGCGGAACGAATGCCGAACTTGATGGTATATCTCGTCTCACCGTACATTTACGTTTTGTCCCTGGCGGGCAGATACACTGCGTCCTGCAGCTGTCCTCACCTTCGAGAGGTCTCGAAACCTCTTCTGTCGAATAGATGACTTTCAGTTCTTTCACATCGCGCTTACGCATCTCATGACGCATTACTTTCGCCAGCGGGCATATTGATGTCTCATATATATCCGCAACTTTTAGAAGCGACGGATCCATCTTATTGCCGCATCCCATACAGCTGATAACCGGTACCCCCGCTTCTTTCGCCTTCATGATTATCGCGATCTTCGCCGTTACCGTATCTACCGCGTCAATAACATAATCATATTGCGAAAAATCAAAATCGCTCTCATTTTCCGGAAGGAAAAAGCACTTATATGTGTTGACGACCGCGTCCGGATTTATATCAAGAATACGTTCTTTTGTCACATCCACCTTGTATTTGCCGACAGTACTGCGAAGCGCCGCGATCTGACGGTTGAGATTCGTGAGGCATACCCTGTCATCATCTATGATATCAAGTGTCCCGACACCGCTCCGCGCAAGACCCTCTATCGCATATCCGCCGACGCCTCCGACGCCAAATACTGCGACCCGCGATTCGTGCAGCTTCTGCATCGCCTCATGCCCGATTATCTGTGTAGTCCTTGAATATTGATCCAACTTATCCTCTTCCTGTGACATCTTCTGTGCTGTCACATATCATCTCTGTTTTAAAAAATGTATCATCACATTTCAGTTTATCGCTTGCCGGATTCTCTGTCGCACATTATCGCATCGACGATTGTCTGTGCTGCAAGCGATGATCCCAGCATCGACGCATGCTGCCCGTCTTCAGCATAGAGTTCCGCATCAGGATGTTCTTTCATATACGAATACCACTTCTCGCCCACCGGCGCAAGGACCGCACCGATCTCATCCGCCATCTTCGTATATGCTGCCGACATCTCTGCCTGCGAAGCTTCATCACCTTTTTTCGTCCAAGTCATATATGCAACAGGCACGCTGCCTGCTGATCTTATGAAAGCATTCAGCGCATTTGCCGCCGCGATCAGTTCTACCGGGCCTTCAAACGGATGTGCCTTATCCTGAAGCACAACGTAGTCATAACCTCCGTATATTATATTGAACCTTGTCTGCGGTTCTTCCGCATGCTGCCTAAGCGTCCATCCACCATGTGAGAGCATCGTCGTCTCACAATAGATTCCCTTCTGTTTCATGAAATCCTCTGAAACGATATGCGGCATATCATTAAAATATGTGTGACTGTTCCCGATAAACAATATTTTCATATTTCTTTTCCTCATACTTTCCTGATTTTATCTTGAAAATGAATGCTCTTTCTGCACAAGTTGTAATGGATATAAAAAGACCGCGATGCACTTTAAGCACCGCGGCCACTAGCATCCGCAAATATTATAACTCATTCATGTAAAATCAGAAAGAGCTCAGACAACTCTCCATGACATAAAATCCAGAAAGAGTCTCAGAAAGCTCTCCATGACATAAGTCAGATGACTCCTCCATGAATGACTTTTTTAAGCTTCCAGTCTCCATCTACGATAAGGCAATCCGCAGCCTTGCCGGGTGTTATCGTTCCTACCTGATCAAGCACTCCGATAGAACGTGCCGGATTATAAGTAGCTGCACGTACAGCTGATTCCGGTGAGATTCCCATATGTATCACATTAACCATGCAGTCAAACAGATTCGTTGCGCTGCCTGCTATCGTTCCGTCCTTCGTAAGTGTCGCAAGATGTCCTTTCACTGTGACCGGCTGTCCACCAAGTGCATACTGACCATCTTTCATTCCGGTTGCCATCATGCTGTCACTGATAAGTATGACACGCGTGTCACCAAACAGCTTGAATGTTGCGCGTATCACAGTCGGAGTGATATGGATTCCATCACATATCTCCTCAACATCAGTCTCCTCATGATCGAACGCAGCACCGATGACTCCAGGCTTACGATGTACAAATGGCGGCATTGCGTTGAAAAGATGTGTCACATGAGATGCTCCTGCTTCTATCGCCTTGCTCGCTGTCTCATAATCCGCTTCCGTATGCGCGATCGAGAACTGAAATTCGTTGTGGCACTTCTTTATACATTCTGTTGCTCCGTCAATCTCAGGAGCTATCGATACAAGTTTTACAAGACCGTCAGCTTTCTTCTGAAGGCGTCTTAACATCGATGCATCCGGCTTCATCAGATACTTGGGGTTCTGTGCTCCTCTTTTTGCAAATGAAAGGAATGGTCCCTCCAGATTGATTCCGCGGATGGTGCTGTATTTCTTCAGGTCAGCATCTTTATCTGCGTGAGCATCACGGAACTTGACAGCGTTTTCTACTATCTTTGTAAGAATGTCTTCCGAATATGTCATCGATGCAGGACATATCGTTGTGATTCCGCTCTTCTTCTCATAGGCTGCTATATTATTCAGTGACTCCAGCGTGGCATCACAGAAATCATATCCTGCGCAGCCGTGAAAATGAATATCTACAAGACCCGGCAGTACATATTTTCCAGATGCATCTATAACATCCTTATTCTTCTCTGCCTTAGAAGTATGACCCCACCTTATATTGGCGATCTTACCATCCTCTATCTCTACTGTTCCCTCGCGAAATACAAATTCATCTGTAAAAATCATGCCATTGATTATCTTCATATACTACGCTCCTTTTTTTCATTACGATGATATAAACTGCTTTATCTCTTGAAATATGGTTTCCACATCTCGAAACACTTTTCATTTACCCTGTTACATATATCTGTATTGACAATTTTAATGATACTCTTAACTGACTTCAACTGAATTCAGAATATTTCGGCCTTGAAAGACTTTTTTGAAACTAGTTTCATCAGAGTCAGATTCTGAGCTCTAATTCTGACAGCAGTTAAGCCGAATCAGCCTTGTATGCGGGCTTAAAGTAATGCATACTTAAATCAAGCGATAAACATAACGTGTCAGTCATCACTTTGATCATTATCTATATGATGAAGATGTCAAAAACAAAATCACATCGTTTCTGACGCAAACACACACAAAGGAGTGATAAGAATAATGCAGAACATCAGAATCTACAAAGAAAAAGATTATAACGCAGTCAGCCGTAGAGCTGCAAACCTTATATCAGCCCAGGTAATATCAAAGCCTGACTGTGTACTTGGTCTTGCTACAGGCACATCGCCAATCGGAACATACGATCAGCTCGTAGAATGGAATAAGAAAGGCGATCTTGATTTTTCACAGGTAATGACTGTTAACCTTGACGAATATGTCGGACTTAATCCGGATAATGAGCAGAGTTACCATTATTTCATGAAAAAGAGCCTCTTCTCACGTGTCAATATCGATATGAAGAATACACACGTTCCTGATGGTGCAGCTTCAGATCTTGCAAAAGCATGTGCCGACTATGACTCATATATCCGTCTCATCGGTGGTATTGATCTACAGCTTTTAGGCATCGGACAGAACGGACATATCGGATTCAATGAACCCTGCGACAGCTTCATTCTTGATACACACATCGTTGATCTTACAGAAAATACTATAAAAGCAAATGCCCGTTTGTTTGAGAACATTAATGAAGTTCCTCACAAAGCTATAACAATGGGTATCCGCAATATAATGCAGGCACACAGGATCGTACTTGTAGCAAATGGTGAAAACAAAGCAGACGCGCTTAAAGCCACGATACTTGGAAATGTAGCACCAATGATACCAGCTTCTATCCTTCAGCTCCATCCGGATGTCTCTATCGTAGCCGATGAAGCCGCACTCTCAAAGATTCCAGACAATCTTTGCATAAAAATCATCGCCTAACACCTCTTATTGTATATACACCCTTTTTGCAAAAAGCAGCAGCCCTTAACGGACTGCTGCTTTTTTCGAGAATAACGAGTGAATGTTCCCTCGCTGTCATGCTCTTCTATAATGTTTTACTATATATACCTCTCATAGATTATGACCGCCTTACCCTTGCGCGTAGTGCCGCCAGTGCGCACATATCTGAATTTTCCAAACCCGCGTGCTGAGATGACATCGCCTTCCTTAAGCATATACGCATTATTTTCACATGTATGCCCATTCACGAATACTTTCTGCGACCTGAACATCTCTACAGCGTCGCTCCTTGACATATTACATGCCTTACCGATAAACGCGTCTATACGGGCAGATGCTGCCTGCATTTCGTCTTCTACGGTCTTGTGACCGATATTGTCCGGCACTTTTTCGACAATGCAGCTTTTCATATGTGTATGCTTCACCTGATCAAGATTCTCGATTATAAAAGACGCGATCTTCTCTTCGCAGAATATATAGCATGATGTTCCATCCACAAACAGATCTCCGATCACGTTTCTCTCTATTCCCAGGTTCATGAGCGCTCCCAGAAAATCCCGATGATTCAGTTCATCCGCGAACTTAGATATAAGCGGCTGCACAAACACACACTTTATCGGAAACTCTTCGTCATATCCAAAGTCTTCCTGTGATCCGAACCTCACCATGCATCTCTCTGCACCTTCATATCCGCCATATGCCGAGCTTCCAACAGGTGACAGTCTCTTTTCTGCATCGTGATACACCGCCAGTTCAGTTTCGTTTAAGAAATCGGTAAATACGTACTGGCTGTTTCGATAAGCTTTTTCAGAAAGCTCTGCCAGCCTTTTGACTAAAAACGCATCAGCTTCTTCCATATCATCGTTCCTTTCTCTTTAAATTAAAAATGCAAACCCTTTATCAAAAAGGATTTGCAGGGCATAAAAATAAGCGATAGACGGGACTCGGACCCGCGGTCTCCACCTTGGCAAGGTGGCGCTTTACCAGCTAAGCTACTATCGCATTTTGTTCACCGGATTTTTGCCCCGCGAACAAGTTATACTATACTACGCCGGATTATCAGTGTCAATGACGAATTTGTTTTTTGGTAAACTTGACGAATTTGCTTTGCAAACGTCATTATCACGTAGCACTTTCATCAAATTTCGCTTTTCTGTATGTCAGATCAAATACATCTTTCTTTATCACGTATACGTCTTTCTTGTCGTCCTCCCGGACTGCAAGCATATCTCCCGCTTCGCCAAGCATATATGCGTCATTATCCCATTTTGTGAACACCTTAGTCGTCCTCTCAAGACGACGCGCGTTGATCCTGTATGATCTGCTTGAGATACATACTTTTGCCTTATCCAGAAAATCGATCTTCTCTCCGGAAAAAGTATCGCTCAGATCCGGTGCACTTTCCTTGATAAAATCATACTTGCGATCTGTGCTCACGTATGTTGCCTCAAACTTCTTTTCCGAGATTGTGTAAACTTCTCCCTTTATGCCAAACATGATATATGTATCCGGTCTTATCTTGATATCAATGATTCCCTCCAGCATTCCTATGGTAAGCAGCGTTCCGCTCTTTACAACGTCCGTCGCCTTTACATATCCTACTTCTATCTCTTTCTTCTCATATAGATCCATATCAGAAGTGTCATATGGCTTCTTGCCCGCATAGATTACGTCATAACTATGAAAATAACAGTCCATGCGCTTACGAAGGATGTCGGCTGCCAGATAGAATCTCTGATCTTCGGTGGCATTTCTGTAATATTCATCTGACTGCGCAATAAGCTTAAAATCAAGCATACCGCCGGCTTTGCCTTTTCGTCCGCCGCCGGATCCTATGCCTGATGCAAGATAGGCTGCAAGTTCGTTTGCATTTACTGCCTTTTCACAGCTTCTCACAGAGAATTTGATCCCGAATTTGAGTGTCGTATATACTATGCAGATATCTACACTGTCTACTTCCAGAACAAAATCACTTATAAGCCCAAGTATATTGGGGTCGCACGGCTCCGCCTTCAGTATCGCATACCTGTTCCCCGAATAGTATTCGTATCCCAATAGTGAGACCGCTGCTATCTTCAGCTCTTCAAATGACATGTTTGAATTTTTGAGCTTCATGATCAGACCCTTGTCATATGTGAGCGAGTCTTTCATTTCCTTATCAAGCGGATTTGTCATTTCTGCAAAATAAGAGGTATCCGTATACAGCCCGTAATACAGTGCCGTTTTGATCTTCATGTCCTGTAACAGAGATTCCTCTTTCCCTTTTTTTAAGAGAAACCACATTATAGTACTGCAGCTGCCAATATCGCCTCTTATTATACTGCCATCATTTGCCGGATCTTTCCTGGCATGGTGATCTATATCGATATGATTCTCACATTTAAGCTCTGTTACATTTCCGCCATCGTACTGGCAATCAACCATTACGAGGAGTTCCGTCCCTTTAGGAAGCGTTTTGACGTGTTTTACAGGTATCTCAAGTTCACTGATCATCAGTGTCAGGTTGCTCTTTTGAATCTCGTATTTGCCTGAATAGACTAGTTCTGTAGTCTTCCCATATTTCTTCAGATAGGAATAGAGGACAAATCCTGATGCAATAGCATCTGCATCCGGATTGTCATGACATTGAACGACAACATGATCATATTTCAAAAGATCGCTGAGTTTCATTTATTTCCCTTTCCTGACTAATCGTATCATTACATAATTGTGAACTTGAAATCTTTTTGAGTCAAGTTCCATTCTCGCACGTTTCTTGGCACGGTTCCTAACTGCCGTGATATAAATAAGCTCTGGAAAGCGGATAGGCTTCCCAGAGCTTTGTATGTTCACTTGACAGTACGCAATATGATCATTGATGAAATAACGATACCGCGCTTATATGTCACTGCTGCATCTGAGCTGCAACTTCAGCAGCGAAATCTTCCTGCTTCTTCTCGATACCCACACCTGTCTCAAAACGAACCATCTGCTTTATAGTGATCGAAGTACCGTTCTCTTTTGATATCTGCTCAAGATACTTTTCAACTGACTGCTTGCCATCTTCAGCCTTTACATATACCTGATCAAGAAGACATACTTCCTTGCATTCCTTATTTACACGTCCCATAACGATTCCATCGATAACCTTCTCGGGCTTCTTTGACTCCTGGGGATCGTTCATGATCTGTGCGCGGAATATCTCTTTCTCGTGTTCGATGTATGAAGCTTCGATATCGTTCTTGCTGATATACTTAGGATTCATAGCTGCTACCTGCATAGCTACGTTTACAAGTGCTTCTTTGATTGCATCATTAACAACTGCTGTCTCTGCGCCAATGACTACTGCGATACGTCCGCCACCATGCACATATGTAACAGCACATCCGTCTGCTTCTGTGATCTTCTCAAATCTTCTGATACTGAGGTTCTCACCGATAACAGCGATCTTGTCTGTAAGAGCTTCCTTGACTGTCTTTGATGTGTCTTTGTTCCACTTCTCTGCCATGAAAGCATCGATATCTTTTGAAGCGCTCTCAGCTGCCTGATCAGCTACTTCTTTTACATAATCCTGGAATTTATCTGTCTTTGCAGCAAAGTCTGTCTCTGAATTGACTTCTACGATTGCTGCTGTCTTGTCATCTTTGTTTATTGCATAGCTGATACCCTCTGCTGCAATACGTCCGGCTTTCTTCTCTGCCTTAGCCTGACCATTCTTACGAAGGATCTCTACTGCCGCATCCATATCTCCTTCAGCTGCTACAAGAGCCTTCTTGCAATCCATCATACCGGCGCCTGTATCTTCACGGAGCTGCTTAACTGCTGCTGCTGTAATCTCTGCCATTTTATTTCTCCTATTATGCGTAAAATGATCTGAATCCCGACGCATGCCGCCGCGCGGTGCTCTCAGGATTCAGGTCTTATGTCTACTGAATCAGATCGATCTAATCACTCAGCGGGAGCTGCTACGGGTTCCTCTGCAGGAACTTCTGAGCCTTCTGCTGTTGTATCAGCATTCTCTTCACCCTGATTTGCTTCGATAACAGCATCAGCCATCTTAGATACGATAAGTCTGATAGCTCTGATAGCATCATCATTGCCAGGGATTATATAATCAAGTTCATCAGGATCGCAGTTTGTATCGCCGATTCCGATAAGTGTGATTCCAAGTTTTCTTGCTTCCTGTACGCAGATATGTTCTTTCTTAGGATCTACAACAAATATCGCATCAGGGATTCTCTTCATGTCCTTGATACCGCCGATATTTCTTACAAGTTTAGCCTGTTCCTTCTTAAGATTCATGACTTCCTTCTTAGGAAGTACTTCAAATGTTCCATCTTCAGCCATCTTATCGATGTCCTTAAGTCTCTGAATCCTTGACTGGATTGTAGAGAAGTTTGTCAGCATTCCGCCAAGCCATCTGTCTGCTACATAATACATTCCGCAGCGCTCAGCCTCAGCTTTGATTGAATCCTGTGCCTGTTTCTTTGTTCCTACAAAGAGGATCGTGCCGCCCTGTGCTGCAATGTCAAATACAGCCTTATATGCTTCATCAACCTTTCCTACTGTCTTCTGAAGATCGATGATATGAATACCATTTCTCTGTGTGAAGATGTAAGGAGCCATCTTAGGATCCCATCTTCTTGTCTGATGTCCGAAGTGGACACCTGCTTCAAGCAGCTGCTTCATTGATAATACGCTCATTGTGTTACCTCCATTTGGTTTTTGTCTTCCGCTGTCTTATCTTCACTGCTTACCCTTTATCATCAACATGATGTGCTTCATTAAGCATCTTCCATCTGATGATCAAGGCACCAACAGGAAACAGAACAGCGTGGTTTATAGTATTCGCGGCACAAAAAAAGCAAGCGTTGCGCACGCTTACTTAATATAGCACAAAGTATGATCCTGTGCAAGACACAATCTCTATCTTGCACAATCTCTATCTTACACAATCTCTCATCTTTTCATTATCATAATCTCTTATCTTCCTGTGATTGCATTTGCGATCTGTTCCTTGGAATCTCCATCTGTGACAGTGAATGTCCCGGTTCTGATCTTACGGTCATATCCATTTGCGCAAAGATAACTGTCGTACTCTGCGGCTGATTCTACCAGACCGGCTTTTTCAAGTTTCTGTGCAACTGAATATGAACTGTCACCTGCAACTATTGTTATCGTCTGCGTCTTTCCGACAGTACCGGCTTCTGTCTCTTTTTGAGATGAAGTAGATACCTTCTTTTGTGACGATGTTGAAGACACCTGTGTCGATGACGATGATGTAGCTGTTGTCTTTGCTGTCTTAGCCTTCTCAGTTGATGATGACGATGTTGCTGTCCTAGCCTTTTCAGTTGACGTTACTGATGTTGCTGTCTTAGCCTTTTCAGTTGAAGTTACCGATGCTGCTGTCTTAGCCTTTTCAGTTGATGTTACCGATGTCGTACTAGCTGTCTTAGCAGCTGTCGTTCCGGTTACCTTTGCTGATGTCGAATCAGTTTCTTTAGTCAACACTTCTGCTGTATCAGTCATGCCAAGTTCCTGAGCACGCGACATGATCTCATCATCTGACATTTCTTTTTTCCCGCCGGCTATGCTAAGTATCAATGCTGTAACAATGATGCCAAGTCCAAGTCCGCTCAGATATGATTTCAGATTCATTTATCTCTCCATCCCTGTCACCAGTCACTTATTTTCATAAAGATCTATAACGAGCTTGACTTCACCTATACCAAGTCCAAGTTCTTTTGCTATCGCGGTATTAGAGCGTCCTTCCGAATGAAGCTGCAATATCTTCTCATTGTTATTTCTGCTCTGCATGCCCTGTGCGAACTGGATTGCGGGCTCTTTCCCGCTTTCTGCATTAGCGGCTGATCTTCCTGCACCTGATGCCTGCCCGCTCACGATATTCTTTTCAGAACCCTTCCGGGGCTGTACATTTTTCTTCTTGGATGCTTTCTTTTCTTCCGTTACCGGTTTGAATACTACCGGCTCTGTATCTGTATTCTCACTATCTGTATTTTCATCCGTTTCAACGCGAACCTGTTTCGGGATAAACGGGACAAAAGTTTCATCGTCAGTCATGATATGATCTGATATATCGCTCATAACATGATTTTCTGAATTATCATGCGCGTCTTTTACTTCCTGCACATCACTTGCTTCCTGTGCCTCACTTGCTTCCTGCGCCTCGCGTGTTGCTTCCTTAACCTTCTTCTCTGCTTTTGAAGCCTCGCTAACAGTAGATTTTAGATTTTCATGCTTGTCATGAAGCATATCGTACATAAACAGGACTTCTTTGTGATTCTTATTTATATCATCCATGATCGTATTTGAATAGTCACTGAGTGCCATCATCTTGTCATTAGTGACCCTTTCAAGCGATCTTTCTGTCTTATCCATCGCATAATCTATCGTTTCATCAACAATGCCTTCAAGTCTTCCTCGTGATGCTTCCACTTCCCGATTCACAGACTCATGTATGTCTTCATCCGTGACCGCGCTGCCTCCGTCATCTGACCCTGTGCTGCGTGCGGGGATCGCATATCCCAGAATAAATATAACTGCACCTGCTATCAGCAGTATTATCTCTAAAGTCGTCATTCGATTACTCCCTTAAGTAGCACCTTTCCGTCTTCATCACGTTTCTGTCTCCGGTCTTTTCCGCCATCTCCGTGATATTCATTGCTACCTTTTTCCTTTGCATCAAACTTCTTCATCTGATTTTCTATATCAGTTCTGGAATTAACGCGCTGCATCATCTGCTCACTGGTTTTCTGTGTCTCTCTTTGCAGAGATGTCTGAGCGATCTCAGGTCTTACGTCTTCCTGTTGTTTTATCTGCGAATAATCTTGGGCTCTCATGATCTGACCCTGCATTTCTATAGGACCGATAGCCATAATACTTCCTCCCCAAGTTACTGTATCCCTTTCTATCCAATTTGCCGTATCAAAAAACGATTACCACTTTTTTTACATTCAGCTCATGATTTTCAGTATACACTATAGATCTAATACGATGATATCCTGACATCTCCACCATCGGAGATGAACCTGCAGAACTGATTCTCCTTCTTGATACTCATCGAGACCTCACCTATCACTATTCTTACTCCCGGATATGCACAGTCCTTCACTGCAACAAATGCACCTGTGTTCTGTTTCATTTTCTCCTGAAGTTCCGAAAGACGTTTCTGCTTTCCCTCAAGATCTTTCTTACACTGAACGTATGCCTGTGCGAGCATCTGTACACGCTCCATCTGTGCCGGTGACGGTTTCGCTCCGGAAGCCATTTTCTGTTTATATGTCAAAAGAACCGGTTCAAGTGTCTCTACCTGTTTTTTATCTTCTACAAGTGATTTCTGAACGTCTATCAATTCTTTCTTTGTATTCGGATCTACTCCTACTTCAACAAGTGTCATAGTTCCCATATTTGATCCAAGCGTCTTTGCACTTATTGAGAGACCCGCATTGACTGTACCGCCCGAGATAAAGCCTCTTTTACCATCAACATTTATCTCACTTGCCGCCGTCACTGTACTCTGAATTATCGATTCCGACGAAACATAGCCGCCTGCATCAACTGACGCGTTCTCAAGAAATTTGCAGACAACATTGCCGGCAGCTGTTATCGTTCCTTTGCCCATGCCATTCATTCCCCTGGCGATGAGCACGCTGCCGCCGGAGATCAAAGTCGCTCCTCCGACAACACCTTTAATATTAATATCCCCTGTAGCACTGACTGTATATCCTGTTTCTACATTTCCTTCTATTTCAATATTGCCTTCGTAATCAATATTCCCGGTCTCAACTCCAACATCCTTGATACTAAGTACATCCGATACTTCAACCGAACCGCTCTGTATGCTCACATGTCCGTCTACTGCTGACATAAGGCACATCTTATCGTCTGATATGAAAACATTCTTGCCAAATGACAGAGCCATTTTTTTTACTTCGCTTGGTCTTATCAGCGTGCCTTTGATATCTTCGCCCGCTTCTCCCATATCTTCAGGATGAAGTACTGCAAGCACCTGTCCTTTTCCGCATATCTGAAGGATATTCAAATGAAAGAAATCAACACTCCCGTCAGGCAGCAGTGTAGGTCTTACTCTTCCATCTGTGTCAAATTTATATTCTATATAAGCATCTGTCCCCTGTTTCGGACTGCTTCCCTGCGCTGCTGTGATATCTGTGCAATACTTTCTTTCCTTGAAAAAAGCTGATATAGCATCTGTATCTATCCCGTATTTTATATCATGCTGGCGAAGATCATTCAGGAATTCAGTCTCCGTCATCTTTTCCCCATTTTCAGGTGTTCCTATGGATTCCGGATAAAATCTTACGATAAAACTCATACGATCAGGAGTCATTACGGATGTGTAACTTTCCCGTTCCTTCATGCACGTGATCTTATTTATCTCAAAGATCTTTTCAGTATCATTCGCATTTGCAGCAACCATATTCAGCACTGAAACATCGTATGAAATATTACGCTGCTTCAGATATGTCATTATCTCTTTAACATCAACCTGACTTCCGCCATCTGTAGGCGGCACTATCCTGAGTCTTGTTGAACGTTCTCCTGTCACAAGCTGAAAATACCCATTTGCCATGATCGGTATTCCTTTCGTTGTATAGTTCAAAGTTCCTCTGTAAGTATTCCGATATAACCGCCAAGCTTAACACGCATTTTCTCTATCGCACGCGTATGTAGCTGCGATATCCTGGATTCCGAGACTTCCATTACTTCACTTATTTCCTTAAGTGTCAGATCCTCATAATAATACAAAAGAACGACTTTTCTTTCCTTTTCAGTAAGCAGATCTAATGCCTGCGCAAGTTTTTCTTTCAGTTCGGTACGTTCTATATTATCTTCAGGATTTTCAAACTGCGAGCTTGTATTATTCTGACCATTTGGCACTTCACTTCCCTGTTCCATGAACTCATTCAGGGAAATGACATTCGTTATCTTCATCTGATTCTGCCACGTACAATACTCATCGCCTGAGATTCCAAGTTTATCAGCGATCTCAGTATCAGATGCTGAATGACCACAGCTTGTTTCGATTTCTCTTGAAACCGCGTCAACCTGTTTCTGCTTCTGCCTTATAGTGCGTGGAATCCAGTCCATCTTTCTTATCTGGTCAAGGATTGCGCCTCTTATCCGCAGGCTGGCATATGTTTCAAATTTTACTTCCTTCATCATGTCGTACTTGTCGATAGCGTCAATAAGACCAAACACACCATATCCGACAAGATCGTCATATTCAACGTTACTTCCAAGATACATGCTAAGTCTTCCTGCAACGATCTTGACAAGCGGCGAATATTCTATGATCAGCTTTTCTCTGATCTCTGCTGACTTTTCTTTTCCGTATTCATTCCACAGACGCTTTTTTCCTGCTTCGTCCATATGAACCCCCATTAATGATTATTCAGACCCTGCAGCAGCGGTCATTTGCTTCCGGTCGCTGAATCCTCATCGGTCTTATCTATAACTTCACCTTCTGAATCAGCTTTCGCCTCATTCTGTTCTGCGAAAGAATCAAACATGAATCTAAGAAGGCTGCCTATAACATAAAAAATAACGAGAACTGCGAGCAGGATGATCAGCATTCTCTTCGTCTCGTATCTCATAAAGAACATTATAATACTGGAAACAGCGCCCGCTGTGAGCATCATTATGGGCGGGATGGATCTGCGTTTCTTCTTCGCCATCATCCGGCGTTTCTTTTCACGCATCTCATCCTGTCTGGTCTTGACATCCTTCTGGGCGCTTTCGATCATACTGTTGTCATGTGTCTTATTGCTATTATTAACTGTAGCTTCTACAGTTTCTCCGCTTACTGATGTCTTTTTGCTGTTGTCATCAGACACAGCATCCTGACTGTCATTTTTTACATCCGCCAATCGTAATACCTCCCGATTCAGATTATCTTTTCCGGCTGGCCGACAGCGTGTATAAGAAAATTACCATTTTCCGGATAGAATATGACTGTTCGTCCAAAATTCTTTCCGGTATCTTCAGCTAATATCGGTATCTTCATCTGTCCTAATATCTTCTTTACCGCTTCAACATTGCGATCCCCGACTCTTCCAAGAGCCGAATTCGAATTAAACGCAAACATCTGCGCTCCGCCTGCTATCTTTGCCACAAGCCTTGTCCGTGACGCACCGGCAGCTACGATCTTAGCTATAAGATCCGCTATACCAGTGTCAGCGAACTTGGGAATATTTGAATTGTTTTGAATCTGCGTAGAATCAGGCAGCATTATATGTGCAAGCCCACCGATCTTCGTCTGTGGATCACGAACCGCAATCCCAACGCATGACCCAAGACCAAGCGTTGTGATACCATCCGGACTTATGCATATACTTAAATCCGCCATTCCTACTTTTATAATCTCACTCATCTGTCAGCATACTCCAAATAATATGATCTCATTAACCCATGACGCTTACATCAATGCCTAGCGCCTTTAGTATCTTTGAATAAGATGCCATATCTGGAATAAGTATAAAGTAACCGTCCAGAACTGTCTCATCGAAGAACTGCGTCTGTATAAGAAGTATCTTATCTCCCAGCGCGCCGAATTCTATAGCAGGTACCGACAGTATCGCTTCACACATATCAACAGCAAGATCAGGTACCGAAGGATATATGCTAAGATTAGTCATCATCGAAAGTGAATTCAGATATGAACCGGTAATGATATTTCCAACTTCTTTAAGTGCTGAAAGCTCCATCTCATCAAAATCTTCAGAACCGCTGCCTTCAACTCCCATAAGTTTGTTCACAAGATGTTTTGCCGCTTCTTTCTTCAGCAGGAACATGATGCTTCCGGTAATATCTCCTTCTACCCCCAGATAGATGCCTGCCATGATCTGTTCAGCACCACCCATCATATCGCCAAGTTCTTTAAATTCTATAAGTTTTACCTGTGGTACCGACATATCTACCTTGCAGTTCAGCATCTGTGCTAGGGCTGTAGTAGCATTTCCGGCTCCTATATTGCCTATCTCTTTAAGAACATCATAATATTCTGATGTCATCTGCTCCATTGAGATCTCTTCACTCATACAGACTCCATTCCTCAAAATCGATCAATCAGAAAATAGTGCATTCAGATCGAGTAGTGATATAAGATATCCATTGCCAACATTATACTTGCCTATACCTGAGATAAAATTTCCATTGGCGTTACTGTAGGTTGCCTTCTCGATCATATCCGGAGATAATGTGACTACTTCCTTGACTTCATCAACGATGACTCCGATAGTTCCATACTGTTCTGTCTTCAGTATTATTATCCTGGTAGCCTTTGTGACTTCCGTAGCTTCCAGTCCCATTCTGAGACGTATGCTCATTACAGGAACGACCTCACCTCTCAGATTGATGACACCTAAAATATACGGCTGAACTTTAGGGACACGAGTCATATTTGGTACCCTTACTATATTATCGATATAATTTATATCAATACCATAAAGTTCATTTCCAAGTCTGATCACAATATACTGTATCGCACCTGCCACGTCGCTGGTGCTCGTTGATATACCAGTTTCTGCAGATGTTGCGGTTTTTACTTCATCCATTTTTCGACCCCTTTCATATGCTCGTCAGAAATCACAGAAGTGCATTTGCATCAAGGATAAGTGCGACTTCACCATCACCCAGTATCGTGGCTCCGCTTATTATCTTGCTCTTCTTGATGAATTTGCCCATTGACTTGATAACGATCTCCTGCTGTCCAATAAGTTCATCAACTATAAGACCTGCATGATTATCGCCCTTCTTGACGATGACCACTACAAGGCTTTCCTTCTTATCTTCCGGCTGAGGAATATCAAGTATATCATGAAGCCTGATGAGCGGAATGACATTGCCCCTAAGGTTGATGACTTCTTTATTCTGCACGAGTTTAATGTCATTTGTCTGAACATCTTCGATAGTCTCGATAGAGCCAAGCGATATAGCATACTTTTCGTTGCCTATCGTTACCATAAGTGTCTGGATTATAGCAAGTGTGAGCGGAAGTCTTATTATCCATGAGCTTCCTTCTCCGAGCTTATTCTTTACCTCGACTTCACCGCTCAGTGATTCGATCTTTGATTTTACGACATCAAGACCAACTCCTCGACCGGATACATCCGTAACTACTTTTGACATAGAGAAGCCTGCATCAAATAAAAGTGCGATAGCTTCCTTTTCAGTCATTGCGTCTGCCTGTTCCTGTGTAACAACCCCACGATCAACAGCCTTGGCTTTTACAGACTCGACATCTATTCCGGCACCGTCATCTCTTACTTCGATCACGACGTTATTGCCATCCTGATACGCGTTAAGGAAGATAGAACCTGTCTCAGGTTTATTCTCCTGTTTTCTTACTTCCGGAGATTCAAGTCCATGATCTGCCGCATTACGAAGCAGATGCATAAGAGGATCACCGATCTCATCAACAACAGTACGGTCAAGTTCTGTATCTTCACCGGTCATATACAGTTCCATCGGCTTGTTAAGCTTCTTTGAAAGATCTCTGATCATTCTTGGGAACTTATTTACAACGCTCTCGATAGGAACCATTCGTACCTTCATCACTGATTCGTGAAGACTCGTCGTAACGCTCTCAAGATACTCTACCTGCTCATTTACTGCTGTATTTGTATCACCTTCAGCACTTGAGGCTGCTACAAGCGAATTCTTAGCTATGATAAGTTCACTGACAAGGTTCATAAGGACATCGAGTTTTTCGATATCAACACGAACCGTACGGTTTACTATCGGTTTCGCAGCAGGCTTTTTCGCTGCTGTTGCAGCTGCCTGTGCCGGTACAGGTTTTGTCTCGGCACTTGCTGCCGCCGGCTTGGCTGCTGCAGCTTCCGGTGCTTTTTCAGCACTCTTGGCATTTGTATCATCTGAGCTGGATGCTGCTTCTATCTCTTTTGTATCAATAGCTCCGCCTAATACTTTTTCTATTTCTGAAACATTTGAAGCGGCTTTTATCACTTCATCAATTTCTTTATCTGTCACTATTATAAGGCTGAAATCAAAGTCAAACTTCTCATCCTCAATATCCTGTGCTGAAGGTGCTGAGACAAGTATCTCACCAAGTTCTTCGATAGTCTTGTACACAAGAAAAGCTCTCGCAGCCTTAAGTATGCACGTCTGCTGAATATAGACTGTCAGTTCAAATACCTTTTTATTCTGCTTTATCGCTTCTTCAAGAACGTCCTTCTGTGCGTTGTCCAGTGCTATCGTCTTCCATTTTTCACCATCACCTGAATCCGCTGCAGCCTGAGCTTTAGCTTCTTCCTTTGCAGGTGCAGCGCTTGCCGCATCTGCCGGAGCTGCATCAGTTGATGAATTCCCGCCATTAAGGATATCATTAAGTTCCTTGATCAGACTGGCATTATCCTCTGTTCCTTCATCAGAAGTCTCTCGGATTGTCTTTGCATAAGTCTCCAGCGCGTCAAGGCACTTAAAAAGGACATCGATCATATGCTCTTCTACCTTTATCGTACCATCACGTACGGCAGAAAAGACATTCTCCATGTCATGCGTCAGGTTCTGCATACGCTTATATCCCATAGTTCCTGCCATACCCTTAATGGTATGAGCGATACGGAATATCTCGTTGATACAGTCCTGATTTTCAGGTTCGTTCTCCAGTGTCATGATCTGTTCGTTCAGACTCTGAAGATGTTCATCTGTTTCGTCCAGAAAAATACCCAGATACTGACTTACATCCATATTAGTTTACCCCCACGTTCATTATGATTTCTTCCGCGATAGCGTCAAGCTTAACCACTTGGTCTGACAGACCTTTCTGCACGGCGCTCCTTGGCATTCCATAAACAGCACAAGTCGATTCTTCCTGTGCGATTACATGCGTTTTTTTGCTTTTCTTCAGATTCGTGATTCCTTCTGTCCCATCACATCCCATACCTGTCATAACAACACATACTACTTCGTCATATGGGCTATTGCCAAGCGATTCATACATATAGTTTGCACATGGCTTGACGCCCTCTCTTGTAGGCTCGTCTGAATAATGAATATGACATCTGCCCCTTTCAGTGACGATATTCATATGCATTCCACCCTTTGCGATATAGGCATGTCCTTTTTCCAGGACATCTCCCTCCTGGGCTTCTGTCACTGTTATATCGCCAAGTGAATTCAGTCTGTCTGCAAGTGACTTTGTGAAACCTGCGGGCATATGCTGAACTAGCACTACCGGTGCATCAAGTCTTCCGGGAAGTTTTGGTATCACTGACTGAAGTGCTCTCGGTCCACCTGTTGAACTTGCAATCGCTACGATCTTTGAACCATTTATATGACCATGCTTTGCAACAAGTTTCTCGACCTCTTTGATCGTGTCAAGTGATTTTTCACTTTCCTTCTCAGGTTCAACAAGACTACTTTCAGAAACCGTCCAGATCAGTCTCAAAAACTTTGCGCTAAACGATCCGTCACGACATTCCATAACATTATCAGGCTTATGGATGAAATCTATCGCTCCGAGTTCAAGCGCTTCAAGTGTTGTCTGGGCACCTTGTGTAGTATAAGTGCTTGCCATCAGGACTTTTGCTTTTATGCCTTGCTTCTGTAGTTCTCTTAAAAGATGAAGTCCATCCATCCTTGGCATATTAACGTCAAGAACGACAACATCATACTTTTTCTTTTTTAGAAGCTCTAACGCTTCAAGTCCGTCTTTAGCTCTGTCTTCTACACTGAATCTCGAATCTGAAGCTATTATATCACAGAGTACACTTCTCATGAGTGCAGAGTCATCTACAACCAAAATTTTCTTCATTTAATAGTATTCCTTTTCTTTTATATGATATCAATAGTCGAAAATATGTATCAATTATCCTTGTGTTTATGTCTGCTTTTTCTTTCTTCATCAAATATATATTTTATGATCTCTTCGCGTTCGTCCACATCCATATTCACATACTGCACGCGGTGCTCGAATATCCCCGGTCTGTTATCTATCTCGTTAACGTTAAGGACTTTTGCTGCAAGGTTATATTCCTTGTTTGTCCCATTAACGATCAAATTATACTTGCATAAGATCATACTGTCTTTCTCATATCTGTAATCCGATACAAACCTGAGCCCGCCGCCGCTTATATCGACTACAATGCTTCTCTTAAGCGGAAGTCCGGGTTCAAGAAGTACATTCCTTTTTTCAAACGTAGATACTTCTTCTTCCTCAAGTTCTCGCGAATCCATATTAAGTGCGCAGCTGAAGCGATAATACTGTCTTCTCTGAAACTTTCTAAGATTGCTGGTAAGGTCAAGGATAAGAACAAAAATGTTATTGTCTTTATAACGATCCATTACTCTGGCATTGCACTGATATAGACCATGAGTTGTATAAAAGCACATATCGTATTCTGCATCTACCGGCAGAAGAATCAGTTTCGTCTTCTCCATAGGCATCAGTATGCTTATCCGCTCATCGGAAATAATATCAAAGACTTTGCTTACATATATCTTGTTCTCACTGCCCCATTCTTCCTGCGATGCTGTCGAACTCTTTTCTTCGGAATCATCACTGCCATCTTCCTCTGTTTTCACTGCATCTTCTGTTTCCTGATCATTTTCGCTTTCTTTTCTAAAGCTACGTACCCTTTTGACAGGCTGCAGTTCAACCTTGTTGCCTACCGCAATGAATTTTTCAAGCATCTCGCTCATTTCGTCACCCTCACTTCTGTGTCTTTTTATTATTTATGATATGTGAAAAGAAAGCTGCCATCCCTCTCTTTGTAAGGTTCATGTTTGACTCTTTGTTCATGAGCCTCGCCGCTATCTCTTCATACGCTGCTGCTGACTTTGCTTTCGGATTTTTTATTGACACAGGTGTCTGCTGCATTACTGCATTTGCCAGCTCCTGATCCTGCGGTACCGATCCCAGATAGCTGATCGGAAGTTTCAGGTATCTTGATACTACTGCATTAAGCTTATTATATAATGATTGTCCTTCTTCTGTCGATCTGACCCTGTTCGCGATAACTTTGATTATTGACTGTTCTTTTGAAAATCGTGGATGTCTTGATAATGCTTTAAGCAGCGAATATGAATCCGTTATTGATGTAGGCTCCGGTGTAGTAACCAGGAGTATCTCTCCGCTTGCGACAAGGAATTCAAGAACCGCATCCGATATCCCGGCTCCGGTATCTATTATTATTATATCGGCTATCGCGTCAAGTTCCGCGAGATTTTGAATTATATATACAAGATAGTCACGGCTCAGGTTCGACATTCCGGCAATACCGGATCCCCCTGATATAAAGCCTATCCCCATCGGTCCTTCTGTTATTATCTCCTTGATATTTTTACCCTGGTAAATAAGATCGCACAGATTATGCTTCGGAACCGCACCGAACATTAT